>DASRMZ010000377.1:0-21011 GCA_035647675.1 Thermoclostridium sp.
CATCATTGTAAATGTACTGGAAAAGCTTGAAGATGAAAAGAACCACCAAAAGAAGAAGACTGAACTTGAAAGCCAATGTATTGAATATATTCAAAGAACCCGTGATACATTTCTTGTTGATTTTCTATCAAATAAAGCCAAATTGCAGGTTTTTCATACATTCCAACCCTTGATTAAACTAAAAGCAATCGGAAGAATGGTTGCTGTAATAGTCTCATTCTGTTTGGACTTAGGTGTATCCAATAACACAGAAGATTTTCAGGATGTTTTCCTGGAAGTATTGAAACCACTTAATCACACGCACGAGGGAACAATGGTTACTGCTTTATGTGGTGAATTACCAGAAGAAGTGGTTCTATGCATGGATGCTACTCTTGGAAGAAAAAAAGTGGAAACCACATTATTACAGATAATGCAGGAGTTCAGAGAAAGAACAGGCATTGAATGTATTGCAGGAATTGGTGAAGCTGTCGATGATCTTGCATTAGCACCCCGTTCCTATGCGCAAGCCCGCGAAGCAATCGGTTTCAGGTTTCTGGCTAGTTTTGGAGAGCTTATCTTTTATAGTAGTATTGCAGATGCTGATTGGAGGAACGGGTGTTTATATGGTCAGCTGCTTGAAAAATGTGATCTGCTTTCAGGCAAGATTGTTCATCAAGTTCAAAAAAGCAATATGGTTAATTGTGCAAGTCATGTGGATGAATTTCTTGGAATGCTAACAGAAAACCGATCAGAAAGTAAAAACCTACTTAACCGCTTTATGATGGAGATTGCGTACCACAGGACTGGTATATGGCAGCCATGCCGTGGGTAACAGGAAGTGCCTGGCTTGGATTGCATGTATGGGAACATTACTTATATACAAAAGAGTTGGACATTTTGAAAAGGATGTACCCGGTATTGCGTGATATGGCTTTATTTTATGAAGATTTTCTTATCGAGGTGGATGGAAAACTTGTAACATGTCCTTCGGTATCACCTGAAAATCGCTACATTCTTCCAGATGGATATAATACACCAATTTGCGTGGGGCCTGCTATGGACAACCAGATTCTTCGTGAATTTTTTGCTGCACTCATCGAAATACAAACCCTATTAGGTGTTGACCACGAGTTTTCAGAAACACTTGCAGGTATGATTAAAAAGCTGCCAGCCGATAAAATAGGGTCGAAAGGACAGCTACTTGAATGGAACAAGGAATATTCAGAGCTTACGCCTGGAATGGGGCATATTTCTCATTTATTTGCTTGTTTTCCAGGATGTAAAATCAACTGGTATGACACACCTGAATTGATGCGAGCTGTCAAAACTACTTTGGAGTTGCGTGTCAAAAATGGTGCTGGAAGCAATGCATGGCCACTTGCATGGTTCCTTTGTGTGAATGCCCGTCTGCTGGACGGTGTAGAGACAGATAAGAATATCAAAAAAATGCTTGCAAATTCAGCTTCGCGCAGCTTTCTTAATGCAAAACACGTCTTTCAGATAGATGGAAATTTAGGTGCCACTGCTGGTATTGCACAATGTCTGTTACAAAGCCATATTGGACTGCATTTCCTTCCAGCATTACCGTCTTCATGGTGTAGTGGGAGTGTTAAGGGTTTGAGAGCACGGGGAGGCTATGAGGTTGATATTGAATGGAAGGAAGGCAAGCTTGTTGTAGCAGTTGTCCGTCCAAAGTTCGGAGGATTGGTTAAAGTTGTTGGAGATCGTATGAAAGTGACTTGCGGGGGGATAACTATTCCGGTTGTGAAAAACGAAATAGGGTTTGAATTCTTAGTTGAGGGGAGCAAAGAATATAAACTTGAGAAACTAGAATGAAACCTATAAAGATAAAGGCACAGAAAGCAAAAGGGCAAATAAACATTAACTCGATGAATGAAAATTGGATAATAAGATGCCTACGTTTTGGATATTAAGATAAATTCTGATATATTTAATATAAGTTTTGACATACCTGAAGGGAGGGGATTATTATGCCTGATTATCATGTAAAGCTGGTTCGGTATAAGCAAAAATATGAAGCAATGTCTGTTGAAAAGCGTAAGTCCATATTACCTGAACGAAGCGTGTGTAGCACAGAGCAGTCCGAGGATTATGCCGACTGCATAAGTACAGGAAATGGATTTCAGCGCATCGACATATTGGGCGATCCTTACAATGATGAACTAGCTTTTATGCAGGAAGCATTATATGCACCACAATGGGCCAAGACACCTGAACCACCTGATTTGACTGGTGTAATGCCAGAGGTGCGCAAGCTATTACTTGAAAGTAAGTTTGAAGAAGCGGGTGATTTGGTACATCAAGCGCAGATGGATGCCGGATTTGGTCCACTTATGAACAAATGGAATGAAAATATTGTTCCACCATCAAGCCTGCATCTTCATCCAGCCTTTTGGTTGTGTATCAAGCAGCCGGAAGCTGGTGCAACGAGAAATTATTTAAGATGGCTTGACATGATGACGGGTAAAGTTACTATACAGTGGGAGAACGACAATGGTGCATTCGCCCGGGAGCTGTTCGCAGCCTACAAGGGAGATATTGTAGTGCAAAGGTTTAAAGCACCAAAGGGAAAACTCGACGCAGATATAACCCTCTCATTACCTGATTCAAAAAGGGTAGGAAGGTATGGGCGCATGTTCAATACCGAAAAGTGTGCCTATGACCTTGAAATAACAGAAGAGATTATTACACTCAAATGGGCGTACAATCCAGAATACGGACAAAAAGGCTATGTTTCTGTGATGCGTTTTATTCTAGAAGGCGGAAAAGCTGTGCGTATGGGCAATGGAATACGCATATCCGAGGCAGATGGTCTTATTATAGTTTCTAGGACTGTAAAATTCGAAGGAAACTTTACGTTTGAGTGCGCCAAGCCTGTTGTGGATGATGTACTGGCCGTCGAGCCTGACTTCGATGGGCTGCTTGATTATAATAGTGAATATATGGGTTCTCGTATGGAGTGCTCCCGCCTTTGTACCGGTGCCAAAGAAGACTTTGCGCTATCGGCTGAAGAGCTGCTTGTACGTTCGAATACTGATACTCAAATTGATCCCATGCTGATGGATAAGCTGTATGATATGGGTCGTTTTTATCAAATTATGGATACAGGGAATATTCCACCTATGTGGGGGCAACACAACATCAATACAAACCTCCAGGTTTGTGCGGGAAACAACACCGGCTTATTCCATGAGATGGATGTATACTTTAGGTACTATGAAAGTAAATTTGATGATTTTCGCATAAATGCCCGAAAACTATTCGGTGCTAGAGGAATGTTATGTAGCGTTCATTGCGACTATGATTCAGGTCTGTTCTACCATTTCTCTAAAACCTATCCGCACTATTGTTGGACAGGCTGTCTTGGTTGGGTCTACAATGAATTGTGGGGTTACTGGCTGGTCACTGGAGACAGGCAATTCCTTAGATACCGACTGGTACCAGCGTTAAAAGAGATTGCGCTTTTTTTTGAAGACTATGCCTGTGATCGTGGACCTGATGGACATGTGATTTTCTACCCATCCTTCTCACCAGAAAATCCTACACCAAACCCAGATTATTCGACAGTAACCTGTGTAGATATAAGCCCTACTCGTATCAACTCCGTTATGGACATCGCAATTTGCCGTGAGGTGCTTAACAATCTCATTACAGCTTGTGAGACGCTTGGTATTGAATCTGCAAATATACCGCATTGGAAGGCACAGCGCGAGTTATTGCCAACCTACATGCTTGACGCGAGCGGTGGCTTAAAAGAATGGTCATGGCCTACGATTGAGGAGAATTTCAACCATCGCCATGTTTCACATCACTATGATGTATGGCCAGGACGGGGGACAACACCTGAAAAAGAGCCAGAGCTTACAAAATCAATCAAGATTTCAAACCGCAAGCGTGGTCAGCAGGATGACTCAGCACACGGTATCATCCATCGTTGTCTTACGGCCATTCGGCTAAAAGATATTGAAGAAACTGTGCAAAATCTATCGCAACTGATAAATCATGGGTTTGTAACAAGCACACTACAAACCAGGCATTTCCCATACCGGGGGCAGTTCCCAGATCTTCAGGGCGCAATGCCGGCTATATTGCTTGAGATGTGCGTATTTTCCGAACCTGGCACAGTTGAATTTCTGCCTGCTATTCCTAAGTCGCTTGGGACAGGTCGCATAGAAGGCGTATGGCTGTATACATGGGCAAAGCTTGAGCACATGGATTGGAACATGCACGGCTTAAGGGCTAAACTTGTGTCAAATGTGGCTCAGAGTCTGATACTGCGTTGCCGAAGGGATATCAAATCCTTCAGGGTAAACGGCATTCAAATGGAAGTTTGCGAGGACTACATACGTTATACATTCAAAACAGGGGATGAAGCTGTGGTTGAGATAGACTTTTAACAATAGTTTGCAAAGCGTTACTGTGCACAGGTAACTTAAGGGGTTTAACTGTGCACTAACGGAAACTACGCTTCATTATATTGCACAGGTATATCACAAAAAATAAACGAAGTAAACACCAACTACAAAGCAAAAGCTGCTTGAGGCAAGGTGATGTTGATATTTTCCCCATATTTTAAAATAGGGGCTTTACGCCCAAGTATGGTAAAACAACGGTAATTATTGTATAGTAAAACAGAATGAAAAGGTGCATCAATAAGGATACTAAAAGGTTAAATTATCTATAAAAATGGAGGTAAAGACAATGAAAAAGCAAAGGGTAAATCCGTATCTTCCATCGTGGGAATATATCCCTGATGGTGAGCCGCATGTATTCGATGGCAGAGTATATGTTTATGGCTCTCATGACCGATTTAACGGGTATGTATACTGTTTGAATGATTATGTATGTTGGTCAGCTCCAGTTGATGATCTTGCTGATTGGCGATATGAAGGCATAATTTATAAGAAGACTGATGATCCCTTAAATCGTGATGGTAGCATGTGCCTGTATGCGCCGGATGTTACTGTTGGACCGGACGGACGTTACTATTTATATTATGTTCTTGATCACATAAGCATAGTGTCTGTTGCAGTATGCGATACACCTGCTGGTAAGTATGAATTTTATGGCTATGTCCATTATTCTGATGGGACACGTCTTGGTGAAAGAGAGGGTGATCAGCCCCAATTTGATCCCGGGTTAATAACCGAAGGTGACAGAACCTATATGTATACCGGTTTTTGTGCCAGAGGTGATAAATCAAGGAAGGGTGCAATGGCAACGGTATTAGGTCCGGACATGCTTACCATTATTGAAGAACCTGTATTTATTGCTCCAAGTGAGCCTTATAGTGCAGGAAGCGGATATGAAGGTCATGAGTTTTTTGAAGCGCCTTCCATGCGCAAAAGTGGGGATACCTATTACTTCGTCTATTCATCCATTCTCATGCATGAGCTTTGTTATGCCACTAGTAAATATCCGACTAAGGATTTCCAATTCCAAGGAGTAATTATTAGCAACAGCGATCTACTTATTGATACATATAAGCCTGCTGATAAGCCTATGGCTTATGGCGGCAACAACCATGGTAGTATTGTTGAAATTCTGGGTGAATGGTATGTGTTTTATCATAGGCACACCAATGGAACTAATTTCAGCAGGCAAGCCTGTTTAGAAAGAATAAAGCTACTTCCAGATGGATCAATTCCCCAAGTTGAGCTAACATCATGTGGTTCCATAGATAATCCATTGATTGGACTGGGTGAATATCCAGCCTATCTGGCATGTAATTTATTCTGTGAAGAAGAATCTATCTATACTGATTTTACAGCTTCATGGATGAATAATCAGTTTCCTAAGATCACTCAGGATGGAAAAGACGGGGATGAAGAAATTGGTTATATACAGAATATGAAGGACACTGCGACAGCTGGATTTAAGTATTTTGATTGCAAGGGTATTAAAAAAGTAAAGATTAAAGTTCGTGGCTATTGTAGTGGTGCATTTGAAGTAAAGACATCATGGGATGGTCCTGTGCTTGGAACAATTTCGGTTGAATTTAGCAACATATGGAGGGAATATTCAGCGGATATTGCCATTCCAGATGGTATACAATCACTGTATTTTACTTATACAGGGCCAGGAAGCGCAAGCTTAGCCTTCTTCACTCTTGAGTAGGAGTAACTCTAAGTAAGTGTTACTTTAACAAATATTTGCTGTACAATATGTAGTGTCAGTTTTTCATACATAAACACAACGTATTGTACAGCACCCCTACTTATTTTGAGATATACATGTGAATAGTAAATTTTCCGTTAGTGCACATCTATATCTCAAAATCTAAGGAGTGAACAGCAAACTGCTTTTTCACATCACAAAAAACTTTTCCAATCTTCTATTGAACATTTAATTAGTTTTGGTTATAATAAAATTAAACGATTAACTTTGGAGATGATCTATCATAGCAGCAACAATAAAAGATGTAGCAAAGTATGCAGGGTTATCAACTGCTACAGTATCAAAATATATAAATGGAATAAAAGTAAAAGAAGAAAACAAAAAGCGTATTGATGAAGCCATTGAAGCACTGGATTTTAAAGTCAATGAAATGGCTCGAGGATTAAAGACGAGAAAAACAACAACTGTAGGCATTCTCATCCCCAGCCTCGAGAATATCTTTTTAACCAGTATTGTTTCAAAGATTGAGAGTATTTTATTACAATTTGGTTATAGTACAATTATTTGTGATTATAGGCAGGATAGGGAGCTTGAAAACCAAAAGTTCGATTTTTTGATGAATAAGTCTGTGGATGGAGTTATCCTTGTACCCCAAGACATTCATGCTAACAAGATCAAGGAAGCCTATAAAAAGGATGTACCAGTTGTTTTGATTGACAGATCCATCAAGGGTATTGATTGTGATGTGGTATTGTCGGACAACTTAAATGCAGCATATGATGCAGTTGAGCTGTTAATTACAAAAGGACATAGAAGAATTGGAATAATTTGTGGACCCCAAGATATTTATACAGCTCAGGAGCGGTTAAAAGGCTACCTGAGAATTCATGAAGATTATGAGCTAACAATTGACAACCATCTGATAAAGTATGGAGATTACGAAATTCAAAGTGGGATGGAATTGATGAATGAATTTTTGGATCAGGCAAATCCACCGACAGCAGTATTTGTCACAAATTATGAAATGACTTTAGGAGCGGTGATGTCACTGAACAACAGAAACATTGATATACCCAGTGAAATGTCTCTTATTGGATTTGATAATATTCAACTTGCAAATGTAGTTAGACCCAAGCTTTCTATTGTTGTACAGCCAATGCAACAAATAGGTGAATTTGCTGCAAATCTTTTATTAAAGCGAATTAAGGAAGATAGAACAGGGTTTCCAGCAATGCTAAGGCTTAAGACAGAGATCATTGAAGGTCAATCAATAGCGGTGATGAATACTTTTATATAGCTGGTACAAAACTAATTGATACCACTACTAACCCTTAATTTTTATTTAAGCAAGAGTTAAACGATTAAGGCTTTATGCCTGTATACAATATAGAATGATATATACCATTTATTTAAAAGGTATGGATTAAAATAGTGCAAAATTAAGTATTTTGGATTTCTCATCCAATTTGAGCATATCCAAAGTAAAGTAGTATAAAAGGATAAAAAAAGGAGATGTAGTAATGAGCAAAATTCTTCTTGGGATTGATATTGGAACATCGGCATGTAAGGTGGCTGCCTTTGACATAAATGGAAGAGTAATAGCCCAGGCTACAAAGGAGTACAAAGTCTATTACCCCAGACCTAATTTTGTTGAGCAGGATCCAATGGAATGGTGGAAAGGTGTGTCGGATGCGATTGTGGACACCCTATATGCAGGAAAGATAAACCCACAACACATAGCTGGAATAGGAGTTGACGGGCAAAGCTGGTCAGCCATTCCGGTGGACAGAGAAGGCAATGTTTTGCACAACACTCCTATTTGGATGGACACCCGTTCATCAGCTCTGTGCCGTGAAGTGACAGAAAAGATCGGATTTGATCGCATTTTTAACAATAGTGGAAATGCATTTGAGCCGACATATTCAACTCCTAAAATACTTTGGTTCAAAAAGTATATGCCTGAGATTTATAACAAAACATACAAGTTTCTACAAAGCAACAGCTTCATTGTGTATAAGCTTACAGGAGTTATGACACAGGATAAATCACAGGGATACGGGCTCCATATGTTCAATATGAAGACAGGGCAGTACGATGGTAATTTATCTGATGAATTTGGAATATCCATTGAAAAACTGCCGAATATTTATGCCTGTCACAAGATAGTAGGTGAAGTGACACCAGAGGCAGCTGCAATTACTGGATTGGCTTTTGGTACCCCTGTAGTTGCAGGTGGTCTGGATGCTGCATGTGGCACATTGGGAGCTGGAGTTGTTGATACAGGTCAAACACAAGAACAGGGTGGACAGGCGGGCGGAATGAGCCTTTGCATGGATAAAGCCATTGCTCACCCAAAGTTGATTTTAAGTTATCATGTCACACCTGATAAATGGCTTTTACAAGGTGGCACAGTTGGTGGTGGCAGTCTAAAATGGTTTCGGGAACAGCTAGGCTTTTTTGAAGAACACCAAGCGAAGCTCACAGGAAAGAGGACATTTGAAATTATGGATGAAGAAGCATCTATTATACCACAGGGTTCAGAAGGTCTAATATTTCTTCCATATATGGCAGGAGAACGCTCACCTCTTTGGGATAGTAACGCAAAGGGAGTCTTTTTCGGATTGTCATACAGCAAGAGCCGTGCACATATGATACGAGCTGTTATGGAAGGATGTGCCTTTGCACTTTATCATAATATTAATACTGCTGAACAAGCAGGCGTAACAGCTAATATTCTAAACGCAATGGGAGGCGCAGCAAATAGCCGACTATGGACACAGATTAAAGCTGATGTTACAGGAAAGACCATCCATGTTCCTGCCTCAGATACTGCTACAACTCTTGGAGCAGCTATACTTGCCGGTATTGGGGCAGGATTGTATAAAAACTTTAAGGATGCGGTTGAGCATACCGTTACAGTTAAACGGGTGCATGAGCCTGATAAATGTGCACATGATAAATATCTAAATTATTATGATATTTATCTGGAGATTTATGAAAAACTAAAGGATACAATGCAAAAGTGTGCAGAGATTTAGTACAAAGTTAAATTTAAGTAAGATAATCATAATTAACCATATGAAGGTTTTGCGATGTAAGTAAGATAATTATTAGCTATACGTTACATCTCAAAAATGTTCTATATAAAAGTTAATTTGACAAATGATAGGAAGTAGGTGGAGTTATAATGAAAGCAGCAGTATTGCATGCAAAAGAGGATTTACGCTATGAGGGTTATCCAACGCCCGAGCCGAGTGATGATCAAGTACTAGTTAAGGTGAAAGCCGCTGGTATATGTGGTTCTGATATCCCAAGGGTATTGGGTGATGGAGCACATTTTTACCCAATTATTCTTGGACATGAGTTCTCGGGAGAAATCGTGTCGGTAGGAAGTAGTGTCAAAACCGTTTCGGTAGGAGACAGAGTGGCAGCAGTTCCATTGATCCCCTGCTTTGTTTGTTCCGATTGTCAAAAAGGCAATTATTCACAATGTGGACACTACAGTTTTATAGGTTCAAGGGTCCAGGGAGGATTCGCAGATTATGTTGCCCTTCCGGAAAGCAATGTTGTTCGCTTTGATAAAAGTGTTTCCTTTGAGCAAGGAGCCTTTTTTGAACCTTCAACCGTGGCACTACACGGCTTAAAATGTGCCGACTATCACGGTGGTGAGGATGTCGCCATTCTTGGTGGTGGAACAATTGGTCTTTTTGCTGCCCAGTGGGCAATGATTTTTGGAGCAAAACGAGTATTTGTTTTTGATATTGACAATGAAAGACTAGTATTGGCGAAAAAGCTAGGTGCGGATGTAACTATCAATACCTTGGAGCAAGATTTCAAAGAAAAGGTCAAAGAATACACGAATGGAAAAGGGTTTGGCTTTATTTTTGAGACGGCTGGCGTGGATGTGACAATGAAGCTAGCTTTTGAATTAGCTGCTAATAAGGCTAGTGTTTGCTTTATAGGTACTCCAACAAAAGACCTTACCTTTACACCTAAGCTTTTTGAGAATATGAACAGAAAAGAATTTAAACTAACGGGGTCATGGATGTCCTACAGTGCGCCCTTTCCAGGCAGTGAGTGGGAGCTTACAGCACATTTTTTTGGTAACGGTAAGCTTAAGTTTGATGATAGCTTAATATTTAAAAGACTGCCAATGCATAAGGCGGCAGAAGGATTTGAAATGTACAAGACCCCCAGCAAAATAAAAGGCAAGATTTTGTTGGTTAACGATTAGGAAAGGGAGGCGAGAAAGTTGGTCCAAACTCATCCATTGAAAAAAATTGTAGAGCTACAGAAAAAAGGCATACCTATCGGTATATACTCTGCTTGTAGTGCCAATGAACTGGTACTTGAAGCTTGTATGGAACGAGCAATGGAAAAATCCGAATATGTACTGATAGAAGCAACGGCTAATCAAGTAAACCAGTACGGAGGTTATACAGGGATGAAGCCGCCTGAGTTCAAAGAATTTGTATTTTGCATCGCTAAAAAAGTAAGTTTCCCAGTAGATAAAATTATACTTGGGGGGGATCACCTAGGGCCTTTGACCTGGAGCGGATTACCTGCTGAAAAAGCTATGGAAGAAGCCAAGGAGCTTGTGAGACAGTTTGTATTGGCAGGATTTACAAAGATTCATATTGATACAAGTATGCATCTTGGAGATGATGATCCAAACAAAAAGCTTGAAACATCGGTTATTGCACAGCGTGGAGCAGTTCTGGGAGAGGTGGCTGAAAAGGCCTATAAGGAGCTACTTGCAATGGAGCCCAAAGCCATGCAGCCTGTATACGTTATTGGCAGTGAAGTGCCTGTTCCAGGAGGGAGTCAGGACGAAGAGGAGCAATTACAAGTTACAACGGTTTCTGATTTTAATGAAACTGTCAATGTATTCAAAGAAACCTTCCTACAGCATGATCTTAGTGATGTATGGGACAATGTTGTAGCCATAGTTGTACAACCAGGTGTGGAGTTTGGTGACGACAGTGTCCATGAGTATGATCGCGAGGATGCAAAAGAGCTGTGTAAATCACTGGACAAACTACCTGATTTGGTATTTGAAGGGCACTCAACAGATTATCAGACTTCCGATGCACTAAGGGCTATGGTGGAAGATGGTATTGCCATATTGAAGGTTGGTCCAGCACTTACCTTTGCACTGCGTGAAGCACTTTTTGCATTAAATCATATTGAAAACGAGCTGATCGGTAACAGAGCTGATATTCAACCCTCTAGGTTTATTGAGGTGTTGGAAGAGGTTATGGTGCAAAGTCCGGAAAACTGGATAAAGCATTATCACGGTAATGAAAATAAGCTTCGCTTGGCAAGAAAATATAGCTTTTCCGACAGATGTCGATATTATCTCCCAGTTCCTAAGGTGCAAGAGGCTATGAACATAATGATGAAGAACCTCAAATTGGTTGATATACCCTTATCCCTACTAAGCCAATACATGCCAGTTCAATATACCCGTGTTCGAAATGGCTTGTTGAAAAAAGACCCCGAAAGTCTTGCTAAGGACAGGGTGATTAATTGCATTGATGAATATCTATATGGTACACAACCATAATTAAGAGCATTTTGTGATGTTACACATTTTACGTAATTGTGGTGTTTATAGGAGTTTGAAACCACATATTATAAAGCTTATATCCAATAAGGATACATCCAAAAAGCTTTTATAAAAAATAAATATGGAAAGGATTGATTTTCATGTTAAAAGGTATTCCAAGTATTCTGTCCCCAGAGCTTTTAAAAATTATTATGGAAATGGGGCATGGGGATGAAATTGTTATAGCAGATGGAAATTTTCCTGCAGCTTCCATTGCTAACAAGCTTGTACGCTGCGACGGTCACAATATTCCAGAGTTGCTAGAAGCAATCCTAAAGCTTTTTCCACTAGACCCTTATGTTGAAGCGCCTGTAGCTTTAATGGAGGTAGTCCCAGGCGATAATGTTAAGACGCCAATATGGAAGGTGTATAAGGATGTCGTTCAAAACAATGAGCCTGAAAACAATGGGTTTGAACATATTGAGCGATTTGCATTTTATGAAAGGGCAGAAAAAGCTTATGCAGTTGTTGCTACCGGTGAAAAGGCGCTCTATGCCAATATTATCTTAAAAAAAGGTGTTGTTGTTGAATAGTAGGTGTTAGTGTATAAAACCTTTTATTGAGAATTAGCGTAGGTAATGTTAGAAATTGATGGTGTTTTTCAACGTAGATAATGAAAAAAGCCTAGAATTTAGTGATGGTATTTGAAAAATCAAAGTAAAATAACATGTAGAGGAGAGATTGAAGATGACCAAAAATATGAAGGATGCAACTGATCCAAAATTGGTTCCGCAAAGAACCCTAAGGGGCGGGGATAAGATTCCTGGCATTGGCATGGGAACGTTCGGTTCTGATCGTTTTACTGCTGAAGATATTGCTGCGGCAGTAAAAGGGGCGGCAGAAGTAGGGTTTAGATTATTCGACTGCGCTTCGGTCTATGGAAACGAGCACTTGATTGGTGATGTGTTCCAGGATATTATGGAAAGTGGCATCAAAAGAGAAGAGTTAGTTATTACTTCTAAGGTGTGGAACGATATGCATGGCAAGGGTGATGTATTGCTATCATGCGCTCAAACTCTTAAGGATCTAAAGGTTGACTATATTGATCTTTATTTTGTTCACTGGCCTTTCAGAAACTTCCATCCAAAAGGAGCTCCACCGGATTATCACGACAAAGATGCGAGGCCATATAACCACGAGAAGTACATGGAAACATGGTACCAAATGGAAAGGTTAGTTAAGGCAGGGTTGGTAAAGCACATCGGGACTTCGAATATGACCGTTCCTAAAATGAAAATGCTCCTTAAAGACGCTCGAATTATGCCTTCAGCCAACGAGATGGAACTGCATCCCAGTTTCCAACAAACCGAATTCTTTAACTTCTGTATTGAACATGGCATTCAGCCTATTGGTTTTAGCCCTATAGGTTCGCCGACAAGGCCAGATCGTGATAAGACACCGGACGATGTTGTGGATATTGAGGATCCAGTTGTTGTAAAGATAGCAAAAGCGCATAATGTGCATCCTGCCGTAGTATGCATTAAATGGGCAGTACAACGTGGGCAAATCCCCATACCTTTCTCAATTTATCGAAATGAATATGCAAGTAATATCCGCAGTGTTGTTGAGGATCCACTTACCGATGCTGAAATGAAGGAACTAGAAACAGTTAACAAAGATTGCCGTCTTATCAAAGGACAGGTTTTCCTTTGGGAAGGTGCCAAAGGCTGGGAGGATCTGTGGGATCTGGATGGTGAAATAACACGATAGGATTACTGAATGCTTTCATGAGAAATAAAAAATCTGCATGACAAATGATTAGAGAACATATTATTTTATAATAAAACGCACATTATGGAGACACAGAAAAAAGCTTTCTTGTCTCCATAATCATTTGTATGAGTTGAAGCTTATTGGGGAATACCGGGTGAAGTGAGCGGGATGCAAATATACCACTGAAGCTAGAACACAAAGATAATATTGTCCAGATTCTTCTTAATATAGATCAACCTTAAAGTAGTATCTTATTGATATAATACAATTATATACTATTCAATGCTGTCAAAAATTTAACCCATGATGTAAAGAAGGAGGATGAATTTAATGAAAATGGAAATTAAGAAAGGTCCTTTTGAAGCAACATTTGAGTCATTGAGAACCTATGAATGCCCCGACTGGTTCAGAGATGCAAAACTAGGGATTTGGTCACACTGGGGGGCTCAATCAGTCCCAATGTATGGGGATTGGTATGCTCGTAATATTTATTATGAGGGTACCGAACAGTATTTGTATCATTTACGCCACTATGGACATCCTTCCAGGTTTGGCTATAAGGATTTAGTACAGCTTTGGAAGGCTGAAAATTTTGATCCAGACCGTTTGATGGATTTATACGTTGCTGCCGGAGCAAAATACTTTGTGGCACAAGCAATGCACCATGATAATTTCTTTAATTATGATTCTAAAATTCATCGCTGGAATTCTGTAAACATGGGTCCTAAAAAAGATATTGTGGCTTTATGGAAAAAAGCTTCTATGAAAAAGGATATTCCATTCGGACTTACCGAACACCTTGGAGCAACATTTAGCTGGTGGAGGGCAAATAAGGGTTCCGACAAGGAAGGTGCATATAAAGGTATTCCTTATGATGGGAATGATCCTATTTTTGAAGACTTATACCTGCCAAACCACGAACATTATAACCCAGATCAGAAGTTTGCGGAGTTGGATCCCTGGTTCACTTCAAATAAGCAGTGGCACCAAAAATGGTTCGATATTGTCCGTGAATTTATCGATTTATATCAGCCTGAATTGCTTTATACCGATGGTGGATTACCATTTGGTGAGAACATGTATGAAGCGGGTCTTCATGCAGTTGCTCATCTTTATAATACTAGCGCAGCTAATCACGGCGGAAAAAATATTGCTGTTTATACACAAAAAGATAGAAAACAGGAAATATACTCTGTTGGCGTTCTTGATATTGAAAGGAGCCAATCACCTGATATTAAGCCCGAGACATGGCAGACCGATACCTGTGTAGGCCATTGGTTCTACGATGTACGAAGTGTATATAAGAAGCCAGGACATGTTATTGAAATTCTTGTAGATATTATTGCAAAGAATGGTAACCTGCTATTAAATATCCCTCAAAAGCCTGATGGAACCATAGATGACGAGTGTACCTATATTGTTAAGGAAATGGCAAAATGGAACAAGGTTTGTCACGAGGGTGTGCACGGTACACGACCATTCCGCGTAGCTGGAGAAGGTAATGCAAAAGTACATATTGAAGGCTTCAGTGAGGATGCGGTGGATTGGTCTAGCTCTGATTTTAGATTTACAACAAAGAATAATACGATTTACGCCTTCCAGATGCGTTGGCCTGATAATAACAGGGCTGTAATTAAATCATTAACTCCTGCGGATAAAGTCAAGGCTGTCAGACTCCTTGGTGTTGGCAATGTGCCTTTCGAACAACCTTATGGCACTCTTGTAGTGAATCTTCCAGATGAAAGACCTACAGAATATGTTAATTGCCTTGCAATTGAGCTTGAGTAAGGTTATTAACCTTGCATTTCAAGTTTCCTGCAAATGAAGGACATACAAGGAGGGACGGATTTCCGTCCCTTTGTTGATATTTTTTCAAACATCTAGCTTGCTCCTTCTCGCCCTGGCAATACATCTCTATGCTGTATTGCGCTAATGTTTCTTATATATCCTTTCGGGTAACTGTGAACAATTACACAGAGCTTATGAGTCAAGATATATCATGCCATTATATTTCACTTTTAGGCTAATATATTGTATAATATGGTTAATTAAGCATATTCACTTTAAGTAAAGGATTTTGTGATGTTACCCTATTACAATATAGGTGTACAACAAAAAGGACAATTCTAAGTAGACTTCTGGAAGTTAAATGTATAGCGTTACTAGTATGGCATTAGGGAATGATTTTGAATAATTTTATAAATAATTATGTAAAGGGAGAGCGTTAAATGAATACTATTTATAAAAATTTATCATACCAATCAGTGGAGCTTTTACCCGGAATCCTACATAAGAAAGTACAAGCCAACCGTAAGTATCTATTAAGTCTAAACACAGAGAATTTATTGAGAAATCATTATATTGAAGCAGGTTTATGGAGCAGCACCAATAAGCCCGAAGAGGATATTCATTGGGGATGGGAGTCCCCAACATGCCAGCTTAGAGGTCATTTCCTTGGTCACTGGCTCTCAGCGGCGGCAATGATATATGCCACAACAGGGGATCCGGAACTGAAAGGAAAGGCTGACAGGATTATATCAGAGCTAGGAAAATGTCAACAGGAGAATGGTGGAGAATGGGTAGGCTCTATTCCAGAAAAGTACTTAGAGTGGATAGCAAAAGGGAAAGAGGTATGGGCACCCCAATACACACTGCATAAAACATTTATGGGACTAATCGATATGTATAACCTTACAGGTAATACACAAGCATTGGAGATTGCCATTTCATGGGCAAATTGGTTTTATAGGTGGTCAGGTCAATACAGTCAAGAGCAGTTTGACGATATTCTTGACTGTGAAACGGGTGGAATGCTTGAAATATGGGTAGATCTATATGCGATAACAGGCAAAAATGAGCATTATGAATTGATACAACGCTATTACCGCCGCAGTCTTTTTGATCCGTTACTTGATGGGGTTGATGTGCTAACCAATATGCATGCCAATACAACCATCCCAGAGATAATTGGAGCAGCAAAGGCCTGGGAAGTGACAGGTGAAAAACGCTGGCGGGATATAGTGGAATGTTATTGGAAGCTGGCAGTTACCGATAGAGGCACTTATTGTACCGGGGGGCAAACATGTGGGGAAATTTGGACTCCTCCAAATGCTATGTCTGCTAGACTAGGTGATAAGAACCAAGAGCATTGTACTGTATACAACATGATGCGCCTTGCAGAGTTTTTGTTCCGCTGGACAGCAGATCCATGCTACGCTGACTATTGGGAAAAAAACCTATATAACGGAATAATTGCACAGGGCCACTGGGAGGGTTTCTTAACTCATGGATTTATAAATGAATTCCCTTCACAGGGTTTGATTTCCTACTTTCTGCCTTTAAGAGCAGGTTCTCGCAAGGGGTGGGGTTCACCTACCAATGATTTTTGGTGTTGCCATGGAAGCCTTGTTCAGGCTAACGCAACTCATAACAGAGGAATATATTTCGAAGATAATAGTGGTATAGCAGTATGCCAATACATCCCATCCCGCACTAGTTGGTACAAGGATGGAACTACAGTTGACATTAGCCAAAAGGTGAATACCCAAGCTGGAAGCTGTGGGGCCATTAATCAGCTAAATAGGGATGTTAAACATAGACCAATGGCGTTATCTGTTGATTTTCAAATTAATTGTGAAATACCTGTAGAATTTGACTTAAGAATAAGGATTCCATGGTGGATAAAGGGAGCTTCCATATTTATTAATGGAGACAAGCAAACTATAGATGCGCAGCCATCTACCTTTTTCAACATAAGCAGAGTTTGGAATAAGGACACAGTTACTGTCGTACTTGAAAAGGGACTTACAGTTTCTCGGTTGCCTGATGATCCGGACGTGGTTGCGTTTATGGAAGGCCCCGTAGTTCTTGCTGGTCTGTATGATGATGAGCTGGAGCTGTGTGGTGACAGAAATCATCCTGAAAAACTACTTATTCCTGATAATGAAAGGGAATGGAGCAATTGGAAAACAGGATACAGAACATGCGGACAAGACATAAATATACGTTTTATCCCGTTGTATGAGGTTGGTTATGAGAAGTACAGTGTTTATTTCCGGCTCCGGGATAATACTGATAAGAAATGATAGCGCATTTTGCAGAGCACCTTGGACGATACATTCAACATAACTGAAGAGTAGGAGGATTATTATGGTAAAGAATATCAAAGTCCCTTTAACAGGTGAACCTTTTAAGAATAATGCTACCTTTTGTGTAGGTACGGGAAGAATGGGTTTAGCTCTCCAAAAAGAGTACATTGATCATTTGGAGGTTGTTCAAAAAGCCATAAAGTTTAAGTACATACGTGGGCATGGGCTTTTTTGCGATGATATGGGAATATACCGCGAAGAAGAGGTGGATGGAAAAACACGTGTTTTTTATAACTTTACATACCTTGATCGTATTGTCGATTCATATCTTGAAAAGGGTATTAGGCCCTTTTTAGAGCTTGGGTTTATGCCAGAGAAATTAAAAACTGGAGAGCAGTCGATATTTTACTGGAAGGGAAATACAACTCCGCCTGCATCCTATAAAAAGTGGGCAGATCTTGTTGAAAATACTTTGACTCATCTTATTGAGCGTTACGGTAGGGAAGAGGTTATAACATGGCCAATTGAAGTTTGGAATGAGCCAAATATCGGGTTTTGGGCCGGTACCATGGAAGAATACTTTAAATTATATGATTACTCAGCAAAAGCAGTAAAAAAAGTAGATCCATGCTTGAAAGTCGGTGGTCCTGCGATATGTGGAGTGGAAACTGAGAAGTGGCTACGCTCCTTCTTTGAGCATTGTATAAATAACAATTCACCATTAGATTTTATCACACGCCATTGCTATACAGTCGACAAACCAATGCGCACAGGTCATTTCATATATCATGATATGCACCACCCAACATATATGATTGAAGAATTGAAAGAGACAAGAAGGATAATGGACGATTATCCGCAAATTGCAGGTATGCCTTTACACATTACAGAGTTCAGCAGCTCTTATGTTCCTGTTTGCCCAGTCCACGATACAACATATCATGCAGCATATATTGCACGAATTCTCAGTGAGGCCGGCGAATATGCAGATTCATATTCATATTGGACTTTCAGTGATGTATTTGAGGAGTATGATGTTCCAAAATCAGTTTTTTATGGTGGATTTGGTCTAGTTGCGTTTGATTCAATAAAAAAACCTACATTTTATACATTTGAATTTTTCTCAAAAGCTGGTAAGGAACTACTTTACCGCGATGAGAACTTGATTGTTACAAAAGATGAAGATAGATATGCTATTATCGGATGGAACTGGCATGAGCCAAAAAATGATGATACTAATCAAAATATAGCCTATGCTCTTTCACTTCCTACCTTGGGTCAACAGGCCATTGCCATTAAAAAACAGGTGGGGGGAGATAATGCTAATCCACTGCAGACATGGAGCAACCTAGGAAAGCCACGTAGCTTGAACAAAGCACAAAAAGAAATATTATTGGCATCGGCTGAACCCCTCCAGAGCGATACAAAGCTATATGAGAAGAAGGGTTATTATGAAATATCCCTTGAAATTCCATACAACCATTTATGTATGCTGGAAATTATGCCAGTGAAGGACATAACTGAAACATATGAAGGCTTTGAAGTAGAGAAAGTTTTCGGTCTTAAATAAATATCTATTTGCTATGAAAGAAAGGTAGGGTGAGTAAAATGACAAAAGGTACAGACTTAACAGCGATACTTCCTAATGGTCAGTGTTTTGATTTTTGGGAGGTTGCACAGGAATATGACAAAGAGATTCATGTGGACAATCTACATGCCCAGGCATCGGATGATAATAATGGTACGATGGACAGGCCGTTGAAAACAATAAATGCTGCAGCACAGATTGCACAGCCTGGTACACGTGTGTTGATCCACGGCGGGACATACCGTGAAACTGTTCAACCCGCCAAGGGAGGATTGAACCCCTCAAAGATGATTACCTATGAGGCTTTTGAGGGCGAAGAGGTTCTTGTGAAGGCTTCTGTTGAGGTTGAAGACTTTAAACCAAGTATTGGATGGAGACTCACAAGGGGATACCGTTCAGACCCAGCAAAAACAGAGGGTATAAAGGTTTGGGAGATAGAGCTAAATCCGGAGGATTTTAAAGGCTACAATCCGTTCTGTGCAGTAAATATTTTACACGATAGGCTGTTTATAGAGTATGACAAAACAGATATGACAACCTACCTAAATAGAAGAGGAATGGTGTTTGTTGATGGTAAGCCGTTAAAGCAGGTTCCGCTATATTACATGCTGGCTGAAACTGAAAACACATTCTGGGTTGAAGCAAATGGTCAAAAGATTCACATTCGATTGGCAGCAGATGATGATCCGAAAAATCATACAATAGAATTGACCAATCGAGAGCAGTGTTTCGCACCAAAGGTTCCGTTCTTATCATATATCAAGGTAAAAGGTCTAACACTGGCACATGCAGCTACTGGTGCACCAGTGCCACAGAGAGGTTCGCTGTCATGCTATAGAGGACACCATTGGATTATAGAGGACTGCACTATAGACTGGTCTAATGCAACGGGTATTGATTGTGGCAATGAATGCTGGCATCATACCATGCTTGAAGGGCAAATCATTGGAAATACCATTATTAGAAGAAACACTATTAAAGATGTAGGAGTATGTGGGATAGCTGGAATGTTTGTTAAAAACATGCTTATAGAAGACAATTTAATAGTTGGAACAGGGTGGCAAAGGATGGAACTTTCCTGGGAAGCTGGCGGAATTAAAGTACATAATTCAGTGGATTCTCTTATACGCCGCAATATTATAAAAGAGTGTTATGGATGCGATGCACTGTGGATGGATGTTGGAAATGAGAACAACCGTGTTACATCTAACCTGTTTATTGATGGTATAAATTCAAGAGAACATATATTTATTGAATGCACTCGTGATTCAGAGAACTTAATTGACAATAATATTATTTGGAATGTTGAAGGTAGGTACAATAAAGATGATATGAAGCAAGAACCGGGTTCTTCGGGATGGTATAAAACCACCGAAAATGATGTTAGAAATGGATATGGTATTTACCTTGAGGGTACTGATAGACTTAGAATGGTTAACAACCTCATTGGCAAATGCGACAAAGCAGGCTTCTTTGCAAAGGTAGTAGCCTTCAGGTTGGCGGTAAAACGGGGTGGAACCTCCAGAGAAAATAAGTTTTTCAACAATATCTTTTATCAATGCGGCGAGGCTGCTGTCATACTTCCTAATGAGCACAATAAGCTGGATGGAAATGCATATTCCAAGATGCCTGGTGGATATTTAAGAGTAATGTATCCAGAGCCAGAAATGTGTTTGGATTTACAAACATGGCAGGAATTCTGCGGTTTTGATGCAACGGGATGTGAGTGCGATATGGAAATAGAAATCAATAGCAATGACTTAACTATGAGCGTTACTCTTCATGAAGAGCTTCCCGCAATCAAGCCTGATGAAAAGGTGTGCACCGATTACTTTGGAGAAAAGGATGATGGAACACGAGTGGCTGGACCTCTTAATGGAATGAAGAGAGGGAC
>DASRMZ010000378.1:0-36769 GCA_035647675.1 Thermoclostridium sp.
GAGCTGCAGAGCCAAAGCCCATATAGGGTTTATCAGTCCAATATTTTATATTATGAATGCACTCAAAACCAGGCCTTGCAAAGTTAGATATTTCATAATGTTTGAAGGGTGGAGTGTTTAGCCTTGATACCACCCAGTAATACATTTCTCTTTCAAGCTCATCATCGATGGTAGGCAATTCACCCTTTTTATTCAATTCATACCAAGGCGTATTCTCTTCTATCTTTAAACTATAGCAAGATAGGTGCGTCACTTGCCTTTTGAGCACAAGCTCCACAGTATCTTGCCAGTCAACCATTGTTTGATTGGGCACACCGAAAATAACATCGGCATTAATGTTGCTAAAGCCCGATGCCTTAATAAGCTCCAAGCATTCTTCAATCATTTGCCTTGTATGTATTCTACCCATGGAACTAAGTATTTTGTCATTCGCTGATTGAACACCCATACTGATGCGATTAAAGTTAAGCGATTTGTATGCTTCTGCTTTTCGCTTTGTGATGGTTCCTGGATTAACCTCTATTGATATCTCTGCACTAGAAGAAATAGGAAATCTGTTATGAATTGTATTACATATTTTTGATATATCCTTAGTGGGAAGAACTGATGGTGTTCCTCCACCAAAGAAGACCGTTTCCACAAGATAACCCTTAAGTTTTTCCGAAACAATTTCAATTTCCTTACATAAAGCATCGGTATATTGAGCATAAATACCTTCCATATTAGAAAACGAAGGAAAATCACAGTAATTGCATTTTTTTATGCAAAAAGGTATATGGACATATATTCCCAACATCTTATCTTTTTTAAGTAACATTTTCTAACTCCTACGAGTCGAGCTTCAAAACGCTCATGAAAGCCTCCTGGGGCAAATCAACACTACCTACTTTACGCATACGCTTTTTGCCTTCCTTTTGCTTTTCCAGAAGTTTCTTTTTCCTTGAAATATCACCACCGTAGCATTTTGACAATACGTCCTTCCTATATGCTCTTACCGTTTCACGAGCGATTATTTTCGAGCTTAAGCAGGCCTGAATAGGAATTTCAAACATTTGTCTGGGAATGGAGTCTTTCAGCTTTTCTGCAATCCTTCTTCCCCTTGAATATGCTTTGCTTTCATGAACTATAAATGACAATGCATCAACAATTTCGCCATTTATGCGGATATCCAGTTTTTCTAACTCTGACTGTTTGTATTCCTTGAGTTCATAATCGAAAGATGCATATCCCTTTGAGCGAGATTTTAAAGCGTCAAAAAAGTCATATATTATTTCATTTAAAGGAATCTCATAAGCCAATACCGCACGGTTGCTCTCAATATATTCCATACCAATATACTCACCCCGGCGCTCTTGACATAGCTCCATAATACTGCCAACAAATTCAGGTGGAGTCATAATTGATGCTTTGACTATAGGCTCTTCCATTTTTTCAATGGTGGTAAAATCAGGCATGTTCGTAGGATTATCTATTTCCAAAACCTCACCATTTATTTTGGTTATACGATATATAACACTTGGAGCTGTAGTTACCAAATCAAGGTTAAATTCTCGTTCAATCCTTTCTTGAACTATCTCCATGTGAAGCAAACCCAAAAATCCACATCTGAAACCAAAGCCTAAAGCTGCTGAGGTTTCTGGCTCAAAAAGTAGGGATGCATCATTTAATTGTAGCTTTTCAAAAGCATCTCTCAAATCGGTATATTTTGAACCATCAGCAGGGTAAACACCACAGAAAACCATTGGTACAGATCTTTTATAGCCTGCCAACGGTTCTTTCGCCGGGTTTGAAGTCAAGGTTATAGTATCACCAACACGAGTATCAGCAACATTTTTTATACTTGCACACATAAACCCAACATCCCCTGAATACAAAGCTTCAGCCTGTATTAGTCCTCCAGGATGAAAATAGCCCAATTCCGTCACTATGAATTTTTTCTTAGTATGCATAAGAAGAATTTCTTGACCTATTTTTACAGAGCCTTCCTTTATTCTCACATGGGCTATTACACCCTTGTAGTTGTCGTAAAGTGAATCAAAAACTAGTGCTTTCAAGGGTGCATTATTATTCCCTGTCGGCGGTGGAATCACTTCAACTATTTTTTCGAGAACAGCTTCAATGTTTATTCCGCTTTTTGCCGAGATGAGTGGAGCCTCACTGCAATCAATGCCTATAACATCCTCTATCTCTTGTCTCACTTCCTCGGGTCTTGCACTGGGTAAATCAATTTTATTGATTACAGGAACTATTTCCAAATTTTGTTCTAGTGCAAGGTAGACGTTTGCCAATGTCTGCGCTTCAATGCCTTGTGAAGCATCAACCACTAAAATCGCACCTTCACATGCTGCAATGCTTCTTGATACTTCGTAATTAAAGTCAACGTGACCTGGGGTATCTATTAGGTTAAGAGTGTATTCTTGACCATCTTTAGCTTGGTATAGGATTCTGGAAGCCTGTGCTTTTATAGTAATACCGCGCTCTTTCTCTAAGTCCATTGTGTCCAAAACTCGATCTTCCATCTCCCTATCAGTAAGCGCACCAGTGCTGGCAAGAAGTCTATCAGCCAATGTAGATTTCCCATGATCAATGTGAGCAATTATGCAAAAATTTCTTACTTTATTTTGTCTTTCTAATGCCAAGTTTGTAACCTCACTTCTATTTTTATGATATATTTTAGTTTAATTCATTTTATTTTTGTGATTTATGTGTCTGTTATGTTTTCGTTAATACTATGGATTATAACATAATATTTCAATACTTGTATAGATGCCAACACCTAATTCATACCCAGCATTGTTTCAATAAAAATACCATAACCCCTCGTAGGATCATTTATTAGCACGTGGGTAACCGCTCCAATAATTCTTCCATCTTGTATAATAGGGCTACCAGACATTCCTTGTATAATGCCTCCTGTTTCACTTAAAAGTCGTGGATCGGTAATCTTTATTATCATGCTCTTAGGTCCTAAAAGATTTTTTTTAGCAATCTTCTGCACCTCAACAGAAAACTCTTCAATCTCTTCCCCTCTAATATTTGAAATAATTGTTGCCGGGCCTTCTTTAACCATACTCCTTGTACCAACTGGATACTTTTTGCCATCCATGACCGTTAATGAGTTTTTATTTATTTGACCGAATACACCAAATGCTGTATTCCAGTAAATATCCCCTATTACTACTGGACTTTTTAGAAAGTCTCCCTGTAGCTCACCCGGCGTTCCCTGCATCCCTTTTCTAATAGCATATACCGCAGACTTAAGTAGTTCACCATCTTTAACAGGCATCATGGTACCAGTATCAATATCTGTAATACCATGGCCTAATGCACCAAACTTTCCTGTTTCCTCTTCAACATATGTCAATGTGCCTATTCCGGCAGTGCTATCCCTAACCCATATACCTAACCGATATTTTCCATCCTCGACACATTGAATGGGGGTTACTCTGGTTTCTATTATACGATCCTCATGCAAAAATTTAAGTGCAACGGCCTTATCCTTTGAGTCATTTACTATCTTAGAAAAACTAGTTATATCATTAATTTCTTTATTGTTAACTTCAATTATGAAATCACCCGGTTTCAGCCCACTACCTTCAACAGGCAAAACCTCATTTCCGTCGGGCGTTAATACACCTGAAATCCCTACCACAAGAATGCCCTTGATATACAATCTAATACCTACAGTATTACCACACACAATCAATTCCCTTGCTGGAATCGCATTTACCTCTATATCTTTAACTGGAACTACCCCAAACAAACTCAATTGTAGTTTATTAGATCCATATTGGGTGCATTTTAAACTATAGGGCATTGAGAACATAGAAGATTTATTCCCCATATTTACCTTTTCAATCTGAATACCGCTTGTTTGTGCAGATAATTGCAGTTGGAAAGGTGAAAAAAACTCAACTCTATATTCTTCGCCTGCCAAAACAGTCATTTGATTTGGTGTGAAAACAACCAAAGAAATGTATAACGCTACTATAACAACAAATAGGAGAAAGCTGAGTCTAAAAAAATAATTCCCTCTTTTGAATATCATATCACACGCTCCAATTCAAGATAAATCCGGTAGTTCAGATTGCCAATTCGATCCATCTTTAGACACAATCAGCTACCATGATGTAATGTTACTGTCATAGCATTCAAAATCGGGGTTTTATATGTCGAATGCTGATGCTATTAAGTTAACCGAAGCATTGTGAAATTATGCGAAAAGTAAAGTGTTCAATTAGGATTATACTAGCAAGGATTTTTGTGATTTAACATTAATAATGCTTTCCCTATAGTGCACAGCTACATCTCAAAATATTAATGGAGTGAACAATAACTAAATATTAGCTATGCAATCAATTCCCATCCAATTTATAATGTGATCTGTCTTTTTAAAACAATCGGATTTTAAGAAATCATCGCTATACTTTGACGAGCAAAGCATTGGATGCCTTGATGTGAAAAAACTGCCTTTTTTAATAATTGGTTTCATGCTTTGGGCATGTTTCCCCCATAAAAACCAATAAAGCTCAGAGTTTTCTGATATATATTCTATAAGCTGGTATGAAAAATCCTGCCACAGATGTGCATGACTTTTGGACTCGTTAGGACGACAACTCAAGGAGGTGTTTAAGAGCAAGACACCCTGCTGCTCCCAGGATAAAAGAAGTTTATTTGGAGGCAGTATTGGAAAGCTGCCTTCTTTTATCTCTTTTTTAATTTGCGTAAACAAAAATATATCGTCATAGTTTTTTATATTATTATAATCTTTGTGTAGTAATCGAATAATGTTTTTAAGCGAAACTTGTTTAAATGGCTGTTCCCAAGAGCTTAAGTCACCAACCTCAAAGGCTCTTCCCGTAGCCACTCCCCTTGCGGGATATGGATCCTGACCAAGTATAACCACTTTAACGGACGATAAATCTGTTTTTAGGAACCGCAAAATATTGTTACTGTCTGGATTCACATCTTTTCCTATTTTTCGCGATATATCATTTAACATATGAATACGTTCATTATTTAAAAACTCCTGCCATGAAATGTGGGTATTAGTCGGGATTAAGGTACTTTTCATTGGTTTACTCCTAATCATCTTCCAGCAGTTAGTTTGTCGCCAAGTTTCTATTCTATGGTTTTTCAAATGTTTAATAGTCTATCTTAGAAGGTTTTAAGTATCAATCTTCTTTTTCAAGTCACTTATTTGGTCTCGCAAAAATGCTGCTCTTTCAAACTCTAACTCTCTTGCAGCAGCTCTCATCTCAATAGTTAATTTCTCTATAGTTTTCTCATCGGGCATATCTTCATCCCCAATAATAAACTTTTCTTGAGCTTCAGAAACCTTCAGTGTTTCAAGTGTGCCATGTATGGATTTTTGTATTGTCTTGGGTGTTATACCCATTCTTTCGTTGTATTCCTTTTGAATAGTTCTTCTTCTGTTGGTCTCACTAATGGCTTTTTCCATTGAATTTGTTATACGTTCAGCATACATTATTACTTTACCGTTAACATTTCGTGCAGCCCTTCCTGTGGTTTGTATAAGAGAAGTTTCAGAGCGCAAAAAACCTTCTTTATCAGCATCAAGTATTGCTACGAGAGATACTTCGGGTAAATCAAGACCTTCTCTTAGTAGGTTTATTCCTACCAGAACATCAAATTCACCCAGTCTTAAATCTCTAATAATCTCCATTCGCTCAATGGTTTCGACATCAGAATGAAGATATCTCACCCTTATACCCACTTCAGAAAAATACTGAGTTAAATCCTCAGCCATTCTTTTGGTAAGGGTTGTCACAAGAACACGCTCGCTTTGCTCAACCCGTACTCTTATCTCTTCCATAAGGTCATCAACCTGATTCTTGACGGGTTTTACTACAATTGCAGGGTCAATCAAGCCAGTAGGTCTTATGATTTGCTCAGCAATGATCTTTGCCCTTTCCTTTTCATATTTTCCAGGCGTTGCACTTACATAAACTACCTGCTTTACTCTCTCAACAAACTCCGAAAACATCAAAGGCCTGTTATCAAAGGCAGATGGCAGACGAAAGCCAAACTCAACCAAGGTCTCCTTTCTTGAACGATCCCCATTGTACATTGCTCCAATCTGTGGAACAGTTACGTGGGATTCATCAATAACCACAAGAAAATCCTCAGGAAAGTAGTCGATAAGTGTATAAGGTGAGCTTCCTTCTTCCCTATTGCTAATATGTCTAGAATAATTTTCTATCCCCGAGCAAAAACCAATCTCTTGCATCATCTCAAGATCATATCTGGTTCTTTGTTCTAATCTTTGAGCTTCAAGAAGCTTATCATTTTCTCTTAAATACTTCAGCCTCTCCTCCAACTCCTGTTCAATATTGCTAATGGCCAGCTTCATTTTTTCACTTGTAGTAGCATAGTGGGAAGCGGGAAATATAGCAATGTGTGTTCTTTGGCCTATTATTTCACCGGTAAGTGGATCCACCTCAGTTATTCTGTCAATCTCATCCCCAAAAAACTCCACCCTCATAATCGTACCTCTTGAGGCAGATGGATAAATATCCACTACATCACCCTTGACTCTAAACGTTCCCCTTTTAAAATCAATCTCATTACGAGTGTATTGTATATCCACAAGCTTTTCTATAACCTCGTCCCTGTCCCTATACATTCCTGGTCGAAGTGATAGCATCAGATCTGTATAATCTTCTGGATCTCCCAATCCATATATGCATGATACACTTGCAACTATAATGACATCCCTGCGCTCAAACAATGCTGCAGTTGCTGAATGCCTTAGATTATCAATTTCTTCATTTATTGAAGAATCCTTTTCAATATATGTGTCGGTGGATGGAACGTATGCTTCTGGCTGATAGTAATCATAATAGCTTACAAAATATTCGACAGCGTTATCAGGGAAAATCTCACGGAATTCTGAACATAGCTGTGCTGCAAGAGTTTTATTATGAGCAATTACCAGTGTAGGCCTTTGCACTCGTTCTATAACATTAGCCATTGTAAATGTCTTACCTGAACCAGTAACACCAAGGAGTATCTGGTGGGCATTCCCTCTATTTAAGGAGTCCACTAATTGTTCAATTGCTTCGGGCTGATCTCCCGAAGGTTTATAGTCTGATTTTATTTTAAATTCTGGCATATTAAACCTTCTTTACCCCTTAATTTGTATGTATTTCAAAACATATTCTTTAGGTTCCCGAGACTCCTAGCACAACATTTTTAACCCACTGGGCAAAACATATGGGATTAGATTATTATTCATTGAATATGATAAAACAAAAAGACCATACATACGAAAAAGCATGTACAGTCCTGTATTGTGTCAGTAAATCGTGCAAGTTAACACACGTGCCTTATCAGACAAAACCGAAATTAATTATTTCAGTAAAAATGTTAATATAAGAGCTGTAGCAAGAAATATGCCTGCAACAAGGGCTGTGTATTTTTCCAATATGGTATCCATACTGCGACCTTTGTTTTTACCAAAGAAAGTCTCTGCAGCACCACCGATAGAACCACTAATGCCGGCTGAACGCCCGGACTGTAATAAAACCATCGCAACTAAGGCAATTGAAACAATTAAATGCAATATATTAATAACAATTTCCATTATAAAACCTCCATGGAATCCTTATAAATTCAACGTCCCTAATTTTAGCACAAACACATTGCAAATACAAGTATTAGTTTTTGAAGCGGCGAATCCACGGGCCCATTTTTTGCGTTACTATTCACATGCATATCTCAAAATAAGTAGGGGGGAGATTCGGGTGCTTTTGTTGACGCCAGCGGCAATGCTACGAAGTCCATGCTGCCCACCCTACATATTAAACGTGATAATGAGCGACCCGTGAGCCTTTGACCACTCACTAAAAGCATCGCACAATTTAGGCATTGCGTTAGATTTAGTGCTTTTGCCGCAAAGGAAACAAATCGCACGAAGCATGCCCCCGGGATGGGTAAGCTTCATTCCGCTAATGTTTTCTATAACTCTTGCAAAAAAGTCATTTTACTATATTTTTTTTCTAATCGTTCATCAATATATCTGTCGACAACCTCAATAAAGTTTTGTAAAACTTCAGGCGATAATTCGAAAGCGAAGGCTTCACGAGCACTTGCACATAATACATAAATTAGAGCCTTTACCACACCTATTTTTATAGGGATAGAATCATTTGTTTTTCGGCATTCTTCACATACAAATCCACAATGTTCAAAACTAAAATAAATATCATTAATTTCTTTTGTTTTGCAGCAACAACAGCCCGATACATAAGGCTCGAAGCCCATCAATTGTATCATCTTTAATGCATATACACGTATAATGAGTTCCGGTGTTCTTTCTTTATGTAAAAGTGAATTCAACGCATGCATTAATACCATCAGAGGCTCTTTTGCAGGTTGATTCTCATACGTAATATCGCTAATTAAATGCAGCATATGAGCTGCATAAGTAAGTAGAGTCATATCTTCTCTAATTTGATAAAAAGAAGTTATAATATCACATGTGTTTAAAATATATGTATTCTTACCCTTGTACAGCACCCAGTCGCAATAAGAAAAAACCTGTGTCCCAGCAGAGTAACGGTTTCTGTTGCGTCTTACTCCTCTTGCCGAAACTGATATTTTTCCGAGGTCTTCTGTAACTACAGTAAGAATTTTATCGCACTCCCCTGCCTTTACTTCTCGAACGACCATTCCTCTTGTTTTGACATACGACATTTTTCACCATCCAATGCAATATCGGAAGCCGCTTCTGTAAGAAAATCTGTGTTTTTATCGTTTATCTCCTTATACTGCAAAAAGTATTCTATATTACCTGTTTGCTTAAACATTTTCCATGCTATGTCTTTTAACATATTATCCCCCTCAACAAAAGATATTATATGTATTTTTTGCTCTGTTGAGTGATTTATGTATACCAATTCAAACCAAAAACAATTTCTTTTACATTTTTCAGAGCTAAGACTGATGCATTCATGCTGTTTAGGCACTATTTTGAGGGTGTATGTTTTTTAAAATATTATCAATATTGCAAACTTTACCTGTGGTAAAGCTTATTAGTTTGGTATTGAGGCTCACAGGTTATATTTACACCAAGCTTTTGGAAAACATTTTCGTCAACTCTTGTTAGTATAACTGATGAGTGAGCTTCACAGCCTTTAAGGTTTGGTAGCTGTTGCATTGCAAGAGCGGCTGTTGGGTTTGTTGCTGCACATATTGACAGGGCTATTAACACCTCATCTGTATGTAAACGTGGGTTTTGATTTCCCATATGTTTTGTTTTTAAAACCTGTATGGGTTCTATGACGATAGGTGATATAAGATGAATATCGTGATGTATTCCACCTAATTCCTTTAAAGCATTTAATAAAAGAGCGGCTGAAGAGCCTAGTAAATCCGATGTTTTGCCAGTAATAATTCTGCCATCGTTTAGTTCAATTGCTGCTGCAGGTCCTCCTGTAGAATCTGCACGTATCAAAGCTGCATCCACAACGGGTCTATCTTTTGTTGAAATACCCAATTGTTTCATTAATAATTCAAGCTTATATACCTCCGTCCGTTCAGAAAAGCCCTGACGTAATGAGCAGGTGGTGCTATAATAACGCCTAATGATCTCCTGTTCGGATGCTCTACATACAGCTTCATCATCTGTTATACAATAACCTACCATGTTTACACCCATGTCAGTAGGGCTATTATATGGTGATTTGCCTGCAATTTTCTCAAACATGGCGTCCAGCACAGGGAAAATTTCAATATCCCTATTATAGCTTACAGAAGTCTTGCCATATGCTTCAAGATGGAACGGGTCGATCATATTCACATCATCAAGGTCTGTCGTAGCAGCCTCATATGCAAGATTTATCGGGTGCTTTAACGGAAGATTCCATATCGGAAATGTTTCAAACTTGGCATAACCTGCAAGTATACCCTGCTTAAAATCATGGTAGAGTTGAGACAGGCAAGTAGCCATTTTCCCACTTCCAGGTCCGGGGGCCGTTACAACAACAAGAGAGCGCGATGTTTCAATATATTCATTCTTTCCATACCCATCGTCACTGACAATAAGTGGTATGTTAAAAGGATATTCCGGGATGGTATAGTGTCTATAAACCTTAATTCCAAGGTTTGAAAGACGCTTTTGAAATGAGTCCACAGCATTTTGTGATCGGTATTGTGTTATTACAACACTACCTACATAAAGCCCTATGTCTCTAAAGGCATCAATTAAACGCAGCACATCAAGGTCATAAGTTATGCCGAGATCTCCACGTCGCTTACTTTTTTCTATATCATCGGTGCTAATTATTATTACAATTTCTGCCTGGTCTTTTAGTTGCATAAGCATTTTTACTTTACTGTCGGGTTTAAATCCCGGAAGTACCCTTGACGCATGAAAGTCGTCAAATAGCTTGCCTCCGAATTCCAGATATAATTTACCCCCAAACAATTCAATACGCTCAAGAATTTTTTTTGATTGCATCTGAAGATATTTGTCATTATCAAATCCTATTTTATTCATTTGTCTTCTCCCGTACCGTCACAATTATTTATTGTATAATTACCGGAAAAAGGCCCGGTATACCAGCTTGAACACTAGTACAAGCTTTAATACTTACAGCAAACAAGCGCCTCACAAGCAGAGACGCTCGCATAATAAATGTTGGTGCCTATTTAAAGTATATCATCCTATTATGATCTAATACAAGAGGCAAGAACAGCATTTGCTGAAAACTTGCAAGGATTTGTTATTGTCCATTTCCCTTATATTTTCGGATATAGCTGTGCACTAACGAGAGCTATCCTATTTATATCCAAGCTCTTTTAATAGAAAATCGCTATTTCTCCAATCCTGCTTGGTTTTTACCCATAGCTTCAAAAACAGCTTTGAATCAAGTAGATATTCTGCATCTTGTCTTGCTAAAGTACCAATTTTCTTAAGCATATCACCATTTTTGCCTATAATAATGCCCTTATGGCTTTCTTTTTCACAATATATGTTTGCATGAATTTCTATAATATCCTTATCAGGCTTTTCTTTAAATGAAATTACTTCAACTCCGATGCCATGAGGAATTTCCTCGCTGATAAGGTGAAGTATTTTTTCTCGAATAATCTCTTGAACCAACACTTTTTCGGGCTGATCGGTTAACATATCCTCAGGATAAAATGGCTGACCTTCTGGTAGTAACTTTGCTGTTTCGCTGAGTACTAAATCCTTTGTTTCAGAATTTAGAGCACTTATGGGTATGATCTGCTCAAAATTCATCTTTTTGCTGTACTGCTCAATTAGAGGAAGAATGTTTTGTTTATCGACTAAATCCATCTTATTGATCAAAAGAATCCTCGGAGTCTTAGAATTCTTTATTAAGTCAATTATCTGTGAATCACCATAACCGATAGCTTTATCAGTTGCTTCCACAATATATAAAATAACATCGACATCATCTAAAGCTGTAACTGCTGACTTTTGCATGTAATCACCCAGTTTATTTTTTGGGCGATGCATCCCAGGTGTATCCAAAAAAACAATCTGATAATCCTTGGTTGTGACTATTGTTCTTATAGTATTCCTAGTGGTCTGTGGCTTGTCTGACATTATTGCGATTTTTTCCCCCGTCAGCAAGTTTAATAATGTTGATTTTCCTACATTAGGTCTTCCGATAATTGTTACAAAGCCTGAACGAAAAGCCATATGGTACCCCTTCCTTATCCGTTTTAATCCGTTATATATTGTTTTACCGCAGAATGATACCTATCATCGTTAGGGCATTTTGCTATGCTATATTTTTGTAAGTTCCGCTATACGATATGTTGTCGTTATGCATGAATGATAGGTGCCACATATTGTATAGCTAATATTTTATAAGGTTACATCGCAAAAGCCTTGTTAGGAATTCACTCTGCTCTAATATCCGTAAACACTGGTGCTACTGGTGTTTTTTAATATAAGACGCCTATATTTAACGCTAAATATTATTATAAACCCAAATCTTTCTTTGAAAATGCATGAGGTAATATCTCATCCATATCGTATACTTTATATTCCCCGTTTTTGTTGCAGCAAATAACTTTTGTATTTTCATTTGCAAATTCTGATAATACCTGACGACAAATTCCACATGGATACGTTAAGTCATTGCTATCACTAGTAATGGCAATTGCAATTATTTCGGATTCTCCTGCTGATACTGCCTTCACGATGGCAGTTCTTTCTGCACATATAGCAGCTCCATATGATGAGTTTTCCACATTACAGCCTGTAAAAACTTTTTCATTTTGTGTTTTAACCGCTGCACCCACCCTAAAGTTTGAATATGGAACATATGCATTTTCCCTAGCTTCAAGGGCTTTTTCCACTAAAAATCCCCAGTCCATAGAATTTTTCACTCCTATATAGTATCATCTTTATCTTGCTATCATTGTAATATAAAAGCAAAATTATAACAATATTTTTGATGCGAGAGTTTTTAAGATATTTTTCTTCCGAGGTTGATGTGACAAAAATATAATCAACTGTAGCAACCATTACGATCACTTGTATGTTCAGAGTCGGACGCCGCATTAATAATAAGTTCAATGGAAGCCTTTTGGGGAATGCTAAAATCCGAGATGTACTACCTTAACAAGTTAATACATACGAATAATTGGTTACATCCATTGGTCAATACATAGACTATTATAATAATCATCGCTATCAGAAGAGAGTTAATTGTATGACCCCAGTTGAATATAGGGAATATTTACAGAAAATAGCTGCATAAAAATATCTCCAACCATTTTTTATTGGGGATATTAAGCTATCAACCTTTTAATTTTTAAACTGTCCACTTGACATGGAGCGGTTCATTTTTAATGGTTTCCGATTATTTCGGGTATATATGCTTACAATTTATTCGGAAGCAATGGTTTTTTGCGTATCAATCACTTTGTATTGGCTACCTTTTACTTCATAAGTGGTCTTAATAATGCTTCCATCCACTTTCTTTTCGAATATATACGCTTCGCTTCCATCCTTATTGAGATACACCCCACTTGGAAGAGTATCTCCGATTTTTGCTGCTATAAAGTGATCACCAAAAATGAAAGCGAATGTTTCAATGTTACTAATTTTTTCAGTTACCTGTATCGTTTTCTGCTCTTCTTCAGCGAAAGCTTCAGCAGGTATAAACTTCAAATCGGTTGTGTCAAACTTAAATTCTTCCGTTAACGGATCGGAAACGATTATCGGGGTGAAGTCTTCATAATTAGTGTATGCTATGCTTTGAGATACGGAATCATCGGATTCATATCTAGCTCTAGGCAGAGTCGATGCTCTATATTTTGTGTTTGGGCGTGCGATGTCATAGGAGCAAGAAGCATACGCGTTGTTGGTATAGTGTTCCGTCGTTTCGTCACTTGCAAGTACCGTTCCAGCAGAATTTCCAACAACACATTTAGCATAAATATTTTTAACATTTGAAGGAGCTTCAACCTGTTCTTCGGCTCTTCCGCTTCCGTAGAAAGTATAACCTTCTAAAGGATTGCCAGTATAGCTAAAACTAGCATATGCCTCCACCCATCCTGCAGCTGCATATGCAACAAGTCCTATGGACGAAGTTGTGAGTATAAATACCAATCCCAAAATGAGTGATTTTAGTCTTTTGTTCTTTAACATAAAAATCCACCTCTCTTTCTGTTTTGTGATTATTTGTTCACACTGTCCACTCAGGATCCAACGGAATCACCCCTTGGGAATTTATTTCAATTTTACTTCTATATATATAAGACAGTTGAAACCTTAAAATGCAACAGTTTGCGAGAAAAACATGAATACCTAGATATCAAGAGAGAAAATTTACTGCCATGCAATATAAATTGAAAAAGAACATCACATAATGTACTTCCTCCTAAATCTACTACACAGTTGTAATTATACCATAAATTTCTTATTTGGCAACTCATAAATAAACTGCTTTCCCGAAACCCTTTCTACAATTGAAGTCGCAAGGAAATTTTTTAAAGTTTTTTGCCATAAACTAAGCTTACGATATTGAGCCGTGAGTCAGGATGTATGGGTGAGCAGCAAGCATTAGCTTGCGCCCAACATGCGACCAACCAGCGGCCAACTATTTTATAAAGACTTGGTGGGTATTGTTATCATCTACAATTTATCATTTCTTCGGGACGCCAGGCTGTGTGGAAACTCAAAACTTTCGCAAAAAAAGAAATTTCCCTTGATGAATACTTCACTTTATGTTCCCAAGATTGGTTTATCAGTCCAAAATACTGAAAAATTGCAGTGAATACCTTGGTTAATTTCATGAGAAGTGATTCTCACACAGTCTGCCGCACTCTTGTCACCTAATAAACTAATATTTAAATGTTAGCTGTGCTTCTAAAAAGCGCTTCATTTCACGACGTCTGCGAAAGGGCTCAATAATATCAAGAAATAACATGTGCACAGCCTCCCAAGTAAAAACCCATCCGCCAATTAACAAGCTTTCAAGAAAAACATTCGAAATAACAGTGTGTTTTTTAATGCCATTGACCAACAATGTGTACGAAGATAACAGTAAAAGTGAAGTCACGAGCAAAATAGCTGAAACCCTGAAAAATCTCTCTGTTTTTCGTTTAGCAAGGCGGATTAAGGAATTATAATAATTACGATAGCTTATCCGAATTAGTTCTTCTTTTTCTTTACTGATGTCAGAAGTATTTATTGAAACTACGAGCTCCAGCTTTTCTCGTAAAGAAATATCCTCTGAGCATAAATCTAAAAATTCAGCCAGTTCTGGGTGAATGTCTCGTTTTCTGAATGCAGAATTATCCCACTCATGAAAAAACTCAATATAATCGTCAAGGGCAATATCAATAATTACACGCCCAGTATCGTTATTTCTTCTATATATAGTTTCATATTTTTTTGCTCTTTTACTTTTTTTCATTTAATTACCTTCAGCAGACAGCTTTGTAATGATACAATTTCGAATCATGAAACCCTTATATATAATTCATCATTGCTGCTATCAATTGTTGCTGTGGAGCCTTCAAATATTTCTCCTTTAATAATTCTTTTACCCAAATCTGTTTCAACAATCCTCTGAATGTGTCTTCGGATCGGGCGAGCGCCATATAATGGCGAATATGCTTCATCCAAGATTGTATTCTTGGCATCCTCAGTTATGTCTAAACTGATATTTCTATCCTTAAGCCTTTCACGCAATTCATTCAGGATCAAGTCTATAATAGCATATACTTCCTTCTTACCCAATGGTTTAAATAACACTATGTCATCAACACGGTTTAAAAACTCCGGTCTAAAATAATTCCTTAAACTATCCATAACCAGATTATTGACCTGCTCGGATATTTCACCACTTTCTGATAGACTTTCAAGCAATATTTCGCTTCCAATATTACTTGTCATAATTATTATGGTATTTTTAAAGTTCACCACTCTACCTTGGCTATCCGTTAAACGCCCATCATCCAAAAGCTGAAGCAATACATGGAAAACATCTGGATGTGCCTTTTCAATTTCATCAAACAAAATAACAGAATAGGGTTTTCTTCTAACAGATTCTGTCAGCTGTCCTCCCTCTTCATATCCAACATAACCAGGAGGTGCTCCAATGAGCCTTGCCACCGAGTGTTTTTCCATATATTCACTCATATCGATCCTGATAAGGTTTTCCTCACTGTCAAACAAAGCTTCTGATAATGTTTTTGCAAGCTCAGTTTTTCCAACTCCGGTAGGACCTAAGAAAATAAATGAACCTATAGGTCTAGTAAGGTCCTTAAGTCCTGCCCTAGCACGGATAACTGCATCAGATATAGCTTTAACTGCCTCATCCTGTCCTATAACTCGCTTATGAAGAATGTTTTCAAGATTTAGAAGCTTTTCCTTTTCCTCTTCAACCAGCTTTGTCACAGGTATCCCCGTCCATCTTGCAACAATTTCAGCAATCTCCTGTTCAGTAACCTCTTCTTTTAAAAGCTGATTATCAAGAGAGGCTTGTCGTTTATTATAATCCCCCATCTGCTTTTCAAGCTCAGGTAAACGTCCGTGTTTAAGTTTTGCCAGTGTTTCAAGGTCGTAAACTCTTTCAGCATTTTCTATTTCAAGCTTGACGTTTTCTATTTCTTCCTTTAAGTCCTTTTCTTTTTGAAGAAAGCTTTTTTCCATCTCCCACTGGGCTTTCATTCCATCTGCTTCTTGCTTTAAAATCTGTATTTCCCGACCTAGCTGTTCCTTTCTTTCAAGGGAATTCCTGTCGGTTTCCTTACCTAGCACCTGCTGTTCTATTTCATATTGCATAACTTTTCTGTTTATTTCATCAAGCTCGTAGGGCATACTGTCAATTTCCATTCTCAGCATTGCAGCGGCTTCATCCATCAAATCAATGGCTTTATCAGGAAGGAATCTATCAGAAATGTATCGGTTAGATAAAACGGCACAAGCAATAATCGCACTATCTGTAATGCGAACTCCATGATGAATTTCATATTTTTCTTTAAGTCCTCTTAGTATAGATATTGTATCCTCAACAGTAGGCTGATCGACCATAACAGTTTGAAATCTTCTTTCCAGTGCTGCGTCCGTTTCAATATATTTTCTATATTCATCTAAGGTTGTAGCACCAATACAGTGTAGTTCACCCCTTGCAAGCATCGGCTTTAGAATGTTTCCTGCATCCATAGCCCCATCAGTTCTGCCTGCCCCTACGATGGTATGAAGCTCATCTATAAACAAAATTATCCTGCCTTCCGACTGGGAGATTTCCTTCAATACGGCTTTTAGCCTTTCTTCGAATTCGCCCCGAAATTTTGCACCAGCAATTAATGCACCCATGTCGAGAGAAAAAATTGTTTTTTCTTTTAAACTTTCGGGAACATCTCCTCTTACAATTCGTTGCGCAAGTCCTTCTGCTATGGCAGTTTTGCCCACACCGGGCTCACCAATTAATACAGGGTTATTTTTTGTTCTCCGTGAGAGAATTCGAATAACACCCCTAATTTCCTGATCTCTTCCTATAACAGGATCCAATTTTCTCTGCTTTGCAAGCTCTACAAGATCGCTTCCGTATTTTTCTAGGGCCTGATAACCTTCCTCTGGATTTTTACTTGTTACCCTTTCTTTGCCTCTTACCTTGGACAAGGCTAAAAGCAACTTTTCTCTATCCATGCCATACTTAGAAATAAGGTTGCTTGAGGGTGTATTTCTCTCATTCATAATTACAAAATAAATATGTTCTACACTAACATATTCATCTTTAAACTTCTTTGCTTCATCCTCTGCTTTTAAAAGAACTTGATTAAAGCGCCTTGACGGGTAAACCTGGCCTACATTCGTCCCATAAACCTGTGGCATCTTATTTAATATTTGCTCAAGTTCATTTTTGTATAACCCAATGTCGACACCACTTATTACTATCACTTTAGGTATGAGCCCATCGTCCTGCTCCAGCAAGGCCATATGTAGATGCTCAACATCAGCCTGCTGGTGATCTAGTTTAATTGCTAATTGCTGTGCTCCCACTACAGCTTCTTGAACTTTATCTGTAAATTTTTCGAAATTCATATCATTCACCTCAAATCATTTTCTATATATATGTAATACTGTTTCGAAACCTATAAGTCTTATTTATTGTATGTTTAAGGCTTTTGCGAAGTAGCTTTGATAAGATATTAGCTGTACAATATGTGGTTATTGTACAGCGGTGTACAAAGAATATAACATCGCAAGGTGCACTATTTCATTTGTAGTTTTCCATCGGCTTTCTTTAATTGCTTATACAGCCTTCTTCAATTGCTCATACAGTTTTCTGTAATTGCTCGTACAGCTTTCTTTGTTCGTCTGATAAATAACGAGGGTTAACGATTTTAACCAAAATAAACAGATCACCACGTTCACCAGATGTCTTGCCATATCCTTGTTTGGGTATTCTGATCCTTTGATCTGTTTGTATTCCAGCAGGGATTTTCACCTGTATCATGCCTTTTAGCGCTTGAATCTTCACTTCACCACCAAGAGCTGCAATCCATGGGAAAATCTCTGTTTTTTTAATTAGGTTATTACCCTCAAGTTTATATTCCCCCTCTTTAAAGTGAATTTTGATGTACAGATCCCCATTTGGTCCTCCCCCAAAACCTGGGCTACCTTGACCAGAAAGCTTTATTTTCCCACCTTCAGGAATCCACTTGGGTATTTTAACAGAGATGGTTTTACTGCCACTTCTGCCCCTGATGGTAAAAGTCTTTTCTGTTCCCTCAATACCATCCTCAGGAGTAATTGTCATTTCGGCTTCTATATCTTCACCACGCATTTGAGTGCGTGCAGAATAACCCGAGCCAAAGCCTTGAGTTCTAGCACCTGGACCACCTGCGGCACCTGAGCCAAATAGATCGTTTAGATCGATACCACCGGCCTCACCAAAAAACATATTAAAGAAGTCACTAAAGCCATTTTGGCTTCCTCTAAATTCATATTGTCCAAACTGCGATGGGTCAAAATTCATTCCATTTTGAAAGTCCATCGTTCCAAATTGATCATATTTTGCTCTTTTTTCTTTATCACCCAAAACCTCATAGGCTTCATTAGCCTCTTTAAACTTATCCTCGGCCTTTTTATTGCCAGGGTTAGCATCTGGATGATATTTCTTTGCAAGTTTTCTATAGGCTTTCTTTATTTCATCTTGGGATGCACTCTTGGCCACACCCAAGGTTTTATAGTAGTCTTTATATTCCACAGCAAGCACCTCCGACTTTGACTTTCTTTGACTATTGTTATTATACAACATTTTCAAGTAAAATCAATATTTATTTCTATTTTAACAGAAAAAGCACTTATTATAATACATCAAATTTAAAAGGTATTGGAAAATAATTAAAATAACTAATAATTCATTGTGAATATGTGAATTATAATACAGGAGGAATATGCATGACAAAGGATATTATTGCTCTAATCTTGGCTGGTGGGACTGGTACCAGATTAGGGATTTTAACAAAACTATTAGCAAAACCCGCAGTACTATATGGTGGTAAATATCGTATCATTGATTTTACATTAAGCAATTGTATTAATTCCGGCATAGATACGGTGGGTGTTCTCACCCAATATAGACCGCTCCAGCTCAACAACCATATTGGCATAGGTAAGCCTTGGGATATGGATAGAATGAATGGAGGGGTTACTATTTTGTCACCATTTACGAAGCAGTTTAAAGGTGAATGGTATTCAGGAACGGCAGATGCAGTATATCAGAATATGCATTATATTAATGAACAAAAACCACAATATGTAATAATACTTTCGGGAGACCATGTTTACAAAATGAATTATTCCATGATGTTGGATTTTCACAAGAAAAACAACGCAGACTTAACCATATCTACCATTGAAATTCCTCTTGAGGAAGCGCATAGATATGGTATTATCCATGCAACTGATGAAGGTAAAATATACGGATTTGAAGAAAAACCGCAAGAGCCAAAAAGCAACCTCGCTTCCATGGGCGTTTACATATTCAACATGGATGTCCTAAAAGAAAGTCTCGTTGCAGATCGCAGTATTGAAGGCTCCAGCCATGATTTCGGAAAAAATATTATTCCCAAGCTACTTAAGGATGGAAAAAGCTTATGGGCTTACACCTTTTCGGGTTACTGGCGTGATGTAGGAACCATACAGGCTTTCTACGAATCAAACATGGACTTAATTGCGCGTGTACCTCAATTTAATCTGTTTGACCCAAACTGGAAAATATACACACCAAATCCCGTAAAACCTGCGCATTATATAGGAGAGTTTGGATATGTATCTAAGTCAATTATTCCTGAGGGGTGCATGATCTTCGGTCAGGTTAAGAACTCCATCATATTTCCAGGTGTAACGATTGAAGAAAACGCCTCTGTTGAGGATTCAATTATTATGTCAAAAAGCACGGTTAAATCCGGTTCTAGAATAAATTGCACAATAGTGGGAGAAAAAACTACTTTAGGTCAGAATGTAAGAACTGGAATGGGTGATTATGCCGAGAATATTTTTAACAGTAAAATATATAAAACAAAAATAGCAATGATAGGCTCCAATACCATTGTTCCTGATAATACAACTATTGGCTGCAATGTTGTTATTGATAATGGAATACTACCCCAGGACTTCCCTTACACAGACATTCCCTCGGGATACGCATTACTTAAAGGCGGTGATGGTAATGTATAACACCATGGGAATAATATTTACAGGTGGGAAAAATAATCGTCTTAAGGAGTTGTCGGCAGAGCGCTCCATATCTGCTGTACCTTTTGGTGGGAAATATCGCGCAATTGATTTTGCCCTATCAAATATGATAAACTCTGGCATACGCAACGTAGGCATACCCACCCAGTATAATTTTCACTCCTTGATGGATCACTTAGGTTCAGGAAAGGAATGGGATCTGGATAGAAAGAACGATGGTCTGTTTATATTAACCCCCTATTTATCCGAGTACGGGACGGGATGGTATAAGGGTAATGCAGATGCTATGTACAAAAATTTGACTTTTCTAAACCGCAGCAATGAAGAATTCGTTGTTATAAACCAAGGCTATGCCATTTATAATATGAATTATATTGACATTCTAAAGCAGCACGTGGACAAGGACGCCGATGTGACAATTGCTTGCAGGCACATGAATGACTTTCCTAAAGAATACCTTTGTGCGCTGGGAATAATAGAAGCTGATCGCGATAAAAGGATCACTGATATACAAGAAAAACCCCTGAATCCAAAAAGCCATTTTGCGTCGATGGGAGTTTACATTATCAAGCGTAAATTGCTGATAACACTTCTTGAAGAATGCGCAGCCCATGGGTATTATGAATTTGTAAGAGATATACTTGTAAAAAAAGTTAATGAATTACGAATTTACAACTATGAATTCACAGGCTATTGGAAACCCCTATGCAATATACAACTGTATTACCAAACAAACATGGAATTGTTAAATCCATCGGTTCGCTATGAACTTTTCATGAAAAATGGTAATATATTTACGAAGGTAAAAGATGAATCACCAGCAAAATACAACGAAGAAGCTATAGTGCGAAACGCAATTATTGCAGATGGGTGCATAATCGAAGGTCTGGTGGAAAACAGCATACTCTTTAGGGGGGTAAACGTTCAAAGGGGTGCAGTTATTAATAACAGTATTGTAATGCAGAACTCTATAATTTGTGAAAACACATCCCTTGATTACTGCATATTAGATAAAAATGTTGTAATAACGCCAAATAAACAATTAAGAGGCGACAAAAACTGGCCTTTAATAGTGGGTAAAAACGTGGTAGTGTGAAAAATGATTACAATATTCACCGCACTGTATTGTGAAGCAGAGCCAATAATTCGATATTTTGATTTGAAAAGACAGAATAACATTAACGGATTTCAACTCTTTTCAAATAATTCAATTCATTTATTGATTACAGGTGTTGGGGGCATCAACGCCGCAATAGGTGTTACTTCACTATGCTCAAGTTCAATAAATACTCCCACCTTCAATGATATCGTTGTTAATCTTGGTATCTGTGGAGCCGAGAACTTAACCTTGAAAAAAGGCACTATCCTGTTAGGCAATAAAATAATTGATCTTAGTACAAACAAATCCTATTATCCTGATATGATTTTTAGACATAAATTTATTGAGAGTACAATTTTAACAAGCCCTGTGCCTGTAATAGGGCGCGTTAGAAGCAATGATAAGGGGTGCATCACACCTGAATCATTAAGCTTAATATACAATGATAGTACTGAAAATAACGCAAGTGAGTCCAATACATCTACACTACATAACCTTATTCAAAGGGGTAATGCCAAAAATGTTACATATGACTCCCCTACCCCTACATTACAAAGCTGTGTTCATATAGATTGCGCCGACGATATTTCAAATGGGCAGCTCTCCTCTGAAAATAATTTTACTGTTACTGACTTAGTTAATACAGACTTATCCATTACTGATATGGAGGCATCCGGAGTTTTTCATGCAGCAAAACTATTTTACCAACCTCATCAAATGTTCTTTTTTAAAGTTGTATCGGATTATCAAGATGGCAAAAAAATAAGCAAGAAAGAAGTATCAAGTTTAATATCTAACAACATATCACAAATTGCTCATTGGATTTTACCAATTCATGATGAGCTTCTTAGTTGCGCGCCAATGTCTTTTTACGAGCATGAGAAGGCTTTATTAAATAAAACCGCAGAGGAATTAAAACTAACAGTATCAATGCAGTTTCAACTTAAAGGCTTAATGCATTATTATAAAATAAAGCATGGTGATTTTGTTAATGATTTAGAACAATTTTTGCAGAAAAATATAACAAAGCCATTGAAGAATAAAAACGAAGGGAAAAAATATTTTGAACAGCTTAAAGAAAGCTTCCTATAATGCTGCCTTTTCTCATATATATGTAGAAAAAGAAATAGCAGATCATCCCAATACAATAAAAATATTGTCATTCTTTCCAAGCTCTGTGAAAATAGAAATAAACAACTATAACGAAATTTTTTTCACAAGCAAACAAAGCTTTGCCTTTCAAAAAAAATCACCCGCACTTATTTTAGCCAAAAAGCATGGTGCTTTTCTTTACGAGGGCGCTCCAGTATGCCAAGATTTTGGCAACAAACATTTTTATTATACTACTTGCGTTATGAATTGTATTTATGATTGTGAGTATTGCTTTTTACAAGGTATGTATGACTCTAGTAATATCGTTGTTTTTGTAAACCTGGAAGATTATTTCACCAAGGTTGAGAACCGGCTTAGCGCTCATCCCATTTATTTAAGTGTATCATATGATACCGATTTATTAGCTCTTGAGCAAAAGCTGGGATTTACACAAAAATGGTGTTCTTTTGCCAAAGCCCATTCTGATCTTACTATTGAAATACGTACAAAAAGCGCAAGTATTAAAGCAATAGAAAATCTGACACCATCAAATAATGTTATTTTAGCATGGACATTATCATCTGAGTCAACCCAGGATAATTATGAACATAAAACACCGCCTATAATTCAAAGGCTCACTTGCATTAAAAAAGCACTAGATAAAGGTTTTAAAGTCAGGGTTTGCTTTGATCCACTTATATATTCTGAAAACTGGTTATCAGAATTCAAAGAAATGGTTGAAAAAACATTCATGGAGGTATCTGCAAGCCACGTATTTGATGCAAGTATTGGTGTATTTAGAATCTCCCGAGATTATTTGAAAAGGATGAAGAAAAATCGCACCGATTCGCTCATTGTGCACTTTCCTTATGAATATGACAATGGTGTTTATCACTATGGTAGACAGCTGTCTAATCTAATGACATCATCAGCTTTCGAAATTCTTAGGAAATATATACCCGATGAGAAAATATTCATCTGGAAGGACAATGCTTAATAAAGGCTTTGTTTTGTCATTCTGAGCGTAAGCGAAGAATCTTGTTTTTGGGGGTAAGATTCCTCACTACGTTCGGAATGACAGGGGAATTTCAAAATGCAATCATAGAATTTCAAAATGCAATCATAAGCTATAACGCACGTTTTATATTACATAATAAATTATTACACATTTGGCAATGTAGCAAAGCCCTTTTCTAAATCTTCATCTGTCGGAATATAATCAATCATAGTTCCATCGTTATAACTACTATAAGCAGTTAAGTCAAAATACCCCGTACCAGATAAACCAAAGATAATGGTTTTCTTCTCACCTGTTTCACGGCATTTTTCAGCTTCATCCATTGCTACTCTTAGTGCATGAGAAGACTCTGGAGCTGGAAGTATTCCTTCGCAACGCATAAACTCTTTTGCAGCTTCAAATACTTTTGTTTGCTTAGCAGACCGTGCTTCAAAGTATCCATCGTGATATAGCTTTGCAAGTATAGGATTCATTCCATGATATCTTAGCCCACCTGCATGATCAGGAGAAGGTATAAACCCTGAGCCAAGAGTATACATCTTTAATAGTGGCGTAATCTTACCAGTATCACCAAAATCATAAGCATATTTACCTCTGGTTAGCGTTGGGCAAGATGCTGGTTCAACCCCAATAAATTGGATATTGTTTTTGCCTGCAATCTTATCACCTAAGAACGGAGCAATAAGTCCACCAAAATTCGAGCCACCGCCAACGCATCCAATCATTATGTCAGGTTCAATACCATACTTTTCACATGCTGTTTTTGTCTCTTCACCTATAATGGTTTGATGCAGTATCACGTGATCCAATACGCTTCCTAAGACATAACGGCAGTTTTCAGTATTCATTGCAACTTCTAAAGCCTCTGATATCGCACAACCCAGAGAGCCACCCGTTCCAGGATTCTCTTCCAAAATTCTTCTGCCTATTTCAGTTGTATCCGAAGGTGATGCTATGACTTTGCTACCATAGGTTTCCATTACTGTTTTTCTATATGGTTTTTGTTCCATTGAAACCTTAACCATGTAAACTAATAGATCGATATCGTAATATGCACATGCCATAGAAAGAGCAGTTCCCCACTGTCCAGCACCTGTTTCGGTTGTGAGTGTAGTAATTCCTTGCTCCTTAGCATAATACACCTGAGCTGCGGCGGAATTAAGCTTGTGTGAACCTGATGTATTAGTGCCTTCAAACTTGTAGTAAATTTCGGCAGGTGTCTTTAGAGCTTTTTCCAAATTATACGCACGAATAAGAGGAGAAGGGCGAATCATCCTATAAAAATCAATAATGCCTTCTGGTATTTCGATATATTTGTCCTTCTCATTTAGTTCCTGTTCTATTACCCCTTCGCAAAAAATTGGGGCAAGATCTTCTTTTTTACACGGCTTAAGCGTACCTGGATGTAACATTGGTGACGGTTTATCCTTCATTACAGCCTTTAAATTATACCAATGCCTTGGAACCTCTTCTTCTGATAGAAATATTTTGTAAGGTATTTTTGTCATTGTTTTCATCCCTTCCTTTTTATTATTGCATTTTGCGGTGTTTTATATTTTGTGTATCGCTGTACAGTAACCACTCTTGTACAGCTAATAATCATTATATTTACATCGCAAAAGCTTTTATTATTAACGCAGGGTCTCTCATCATATTAACTAGACTCCCCACATCTTTGCAAAATTAAAAACAAAAAAAGCCTTTATCCTTATATAGGACAAAGACTATCATCTCTGCGGTACCACCTAAATTGCGTATAAAACGCCACTTATTTTCATGTACTAGCATACACGCTTCGTTGGTAACGGGTGAAGCTCCCGGCAAGCATACTTTTACTTATTTCAGCATTGCCCTCATGAGTCCATTCACAATAAACTTTAACATCGCAATTCCACCGTCTGCGACTCTCTATTGATAAAGTATTTATGCTACTTCTCTCAATCGTAGGTTTAAATATTGAATTTACACTATAATATGCAAAAATTCTCTTTTTGTCAAGCTTTAATGCAAAAAGATTTTCAATATCAAAATTCGCACTGTCCACGCCCTTTATTTTCTCAGATATAGCTGTGCACTATATCCCTTTAGGATAAATTGTAGCAGGTCCAAGCAAACCTGACTTAAGCCTCTTTCTATCATATGCTGCCATATGGGCAAACCTTTTTGAATATTTTTTCTTTTCGGCTTCTATAGTTCCAGCAACTTCATTTGCTCCAGTATTATATACAGTAACCTCAAGCATGTGTCGCCCTTTATCTAGCCCATTTACAATCAGTTGATAGGGTTTATATGCAATTCTACCTATCTCTTTCTCGTCAATTGAGATTACTGCATGATAATGTAACTCAGGTAAACATATTAGGGCGGTTTTTTCATCGTATTTATAATCAAAATAGGCAGTGTATTTCATAGATCCCGAGTATTCAGCAAACCCAAGACTATCCCAATCAGGCCAGTTCACACCGTTGAGTTTTACTTCCTTACCGTCGGGTAAGGTGACGGTCCAATCAACGGGCTGAATACAGCTATTAACGTCTATTTTAGGGTGGTTAACTATTGGTAAAGACTCTTTCCGACTTACCATGAACACTTTTAGGGCACACCCTTCAAAATACGTTGAAAAGTTTAATGGTTTATCACATAAAACAGCCTTAATGCTGCCATCGTTCAAATCCACCTCATACAGCTCACCGTTATCCTTTATTGATAATTCAATCTCGGTGCCATTGTACGATTCATTTAATAGCATATATAGGGTTCTATCTTTACTTCGCCTTGTGCAAAGAGATATCTTATTTCCTGGGGAAACTGAAACGATTTGGTTTACGTGGTCTTTTATAAGTGAAAGTTCGCTGCAAAGAACTGCTTCTTTTTCTAGCAATGGATTGAGTCTGAAAATAGATATTATTTTTCCTCCTGCATTACTATATTGCCTTAGCTTTTTTGCAACTTCATCTTTAATAGTGCAGTTCGGTGGCAAAATAATAGTATTGATTATATGACCAGACTTGGTTAAAAACCCACCATCAATCAACTCAAGTTCTGAAATGGCTTCATCCCAAATATAATCAAAATCCAATGGCATATAGGTTAATTTCTTTGCAATATCATCAACCCATTCCCATATAAACTTCTGAGCATTGTTAATAGTGAGCTGACCTATGTTGAGCTGCGTTCTATACAAATCGTAGGAAGGTAAATAAATGGCTGTCCTTGCATTTGATTCTCCGAATGTAGAAATGGAAGAAGCCGCTGCCATTCTTTCATATATAAGTTCACCGAAAGGCCCCTGTAAAATGTGATTGGGCATCTGAGGACTTTCAGGAGGGCTTCCAGGACAGTTATTCGAGTACATAAGGTGAAAATCATCAATACCGCGTATGACCTGATGATCGGTAATATACCGCATCAAGTCACCATGTAGTCCTTGTCCCATACCGGCAAATGTCTCTGACGTTGCATGCTTTTTCCCCAAAAGCCTTTTAACAGAACCAGCATATCTGGGGAAATCAGAAAAAACATCGGGTTCAATCTGTGCCCAAATAACATCCACCGCAGGTCGTGTATTATATTTCATATTCTTAAAAAAATGACCACTTATTGTTGACAATGTATTGAGGTGATGGTCTAAATCCATATGTCCGGATAGTTCCACATTGTGCCCATCGCACCAATTTCTTAGAACCCCATAAAAATTATTTGCAACCATATCGGTGTACACATCAAAAAAATCATCAAAATACTTATTTATAACAGCGGGCGCATTACTCTTATTATTCGATAAAAGATAAGGAAGTATCTCAAGAAGGTCATATCCCTTCTTTTTTACAAACATTTCAGGCAACTTGTAGCTATAAGGAAATTCAAACTGAAGGTAGGGCTCATCATAGAAAAAACCTTTAATAACATCACCAAAATAGTCAGAAAACCTCTGGTAATACATTTCGTACATAACACCAAGAAACTTTTCAGTAGCCTGGGAATTGAGCATATCAATGCATGACATTGCAGGATCCCCATCATAAGATTTACATGAAGATTTTGAAGCCTGCTCATCATAATCCCACGAGATTACAACAAAATGCGCATGCTCGTCCTTACATTTATATTTAAAAGGCTCAGCTCTATTTATATTAATTCTTTCGAATGTATTATTCTTAAAAAACCCTGCTGAAACGACATTTTCAGGTATTGTAAGTGATATTTCGTCATGCTTTTTTAATATGCAGTTATGTGAAATAAAAAGTTTTTTAGCCCTAAATGAATTGTTTGTACAAACCAACCCACCAGCCGTTCCACTAGGGTATCCCCAATCATCGAAAATCCATACTTCAAGACCTTCTTCTTTTGCTGTTTTTAATGCTACCTCATAAGAATCCAATACCATATTAATCCAGGATTCATTAGCTCTTCCCACACAATCCGATGCAATTATCATATTGAATCCGCGAAAGCCTTGTTGTTTGCACCACTTTACCCAATTTCGTATACTTTCGTGGCTCTTATGAGCTTTAACCCCGAAAAATGCTAGCGGTCTATGCTTGTCTCTATTAATGTTTAGTAAATTATATATATTTGGGGATTCCATATATTCACCTTCTTGGGCTATCAGAGTACTTGTTTTAATTATACCATTTTATATCAATATCTACAAAAACAAAACGTCTTAAGGCAGACGAATATAAAGCAAGTGGCAATGGAGTTTATCTTAATATCTGTAAAAATAAAACCTTCTATTTTCATCATTATTCTTTTGCAAAATCATACCATTAAGATAGGAAAGCTTGTAGGGGATAAGCAATGAAAAAATTTATTCTTTCTATAGATGGAGGTGGAATTAGGGGTATAATACCAGCAGTTTTTTTGACAGAGCTAAAAAAAGCACTTGAGGAAAATGGTGTAACTAAGCCTTTCCATCAAATTTTTGATCTTATAGCAGGGACATCTACAGGCGGTTTGATATCCCTAGCATTAACAGTACCGATTTACCAAAAGGATGGTGGCAGGTTTTATGATAAGGCTGGTGGGGTTGCCGCTGAGCAGCTACCTGTTCTTTATCAAATGTTTGGTAACAAAGTTTTCTCTGGCAATAAAAACAAGATACGAAAAACTATAAGGCAGGTGTTTAGAAGTAAATATAGTTCTACCCCTCTTCATAACGTACTGCGAGATTTATTTAAAAACTGTACTGTTAAAGAAGCATTAACCAATCTTATGGTAACAACCTTTAATATGGAGACCATGCAGCCTATTTTTATTAAGAAAAGACCCTTAGCTGCAGGGGGCGACACCGATCCTAACTTTTACATGGCTGATGCAGCATTATCGACATCTGCTGTTCCTACATATTTCCCACCGGGGTATGTAAACAGTATTGGTGATTTTGCTAATAGGTATTGTCTTATAGATGGCGGTATTTTCTGCAATAACCCTGCTATGAGCGCCCTTACAGAGGCCAGAAAAATCTTCCCTGGTTGTGAATATGTTATATTGTCTCTTGGCACTGGAGAACAAAAGGAAGAATACAAAACAGAGAGAATACGCAACTGGGGTTTTTTTAATTGGGTGGCTCCTTGGCTTGGCATACCATTAATTACAGTAATTGGTGAAGGGCAAAGAATAAGTACAAATCATATGTTAAAAAAGCTACCCCATGTAAGACTGTTTCGCTTAGATATATATCTTGATAAAAAAGCAAGCTTTGATGACGGTGGAGCTGAAAATATTGAATATCTAATTGGCAAGGGCAAAGAAATGTGGAATTCTCACAGAGATGAAATTGATAGTTTAGTAAGGTTAATTGTTAAAAAAGGTTTTTGAGATGTAACATCCCAAAATGCTCTATAAATAAGTTAAATGACTTAAATCAGGAATTATAATAATATGATTTAGGCAACTGTTCACTTTATTTGTGTTTTAGGTTTTGTTGAATCTAATGGATGATATTGACTAATCCTTTGAAACCATGACATAAAGGCGTCCTTTTTTTATTGATACCTCTGCACTATCTAGGGTGAATTCATTACTAATGCCAAGACCTGTACCCATCACCATCTTTGCATCCTTTAGTGGATAAGCAAGACCCTTGGTTGTAACCCCTTCAACAACAGGAGTTGCAGGAACTAATGATACAAAAAAACCTTGCTTTCTTTTCAGTTTAATGTGATCTGTAACAATATAAATATAATTGTTTTGGTCTATTATTACACCCTTAGCCTTAGCATCTGTAATCTTGTGAAGAAGATGTATGTTTGAAAGTGTATGATCCATACGTGAACCAACTGCCCCAACAAGATATATTGTGCTAGCCCCTTTTTCAATGGCACAATCTATAGCCAGTTCCATGTCGGTATAATTTTTGTGACTTGGAAATCTAATAATCTCAATATTGCTTTTTTGGTAAAGAGCTTGTATTTCAGGGTTTATTGAATCAAAATCCCCAAGTAAAATATCAGGCATTATACGTGCTTTGTAAAAATACCTTGCTCCGCCATCAGCACATATTAAAAGATCTGATTTGTCAGATAATTCTTTAATAATTTCAATGGCTCCAACCGTTCCGCTTCCTACAATTAATACATTCATATTCAAATCTTCTTCCGACAAAAAGCAGAATGCTGTCTTAAATCTGCAACAAAAGCCTTTTTATTCAGAGTATTAAAAAATGCTGAACCAGCAACAATAACATTTGCTCCAGCAGCTGTTACTTCAGTTATGTTTTTCACGCTTATACCACCATCTATTTCTAGAAGAATTTCTGGATTATTTTCATTTAATCTGGTGCGCAAATCTTTTATTTTCTCTGTCATTTGGGGTATGTATTCCTGACCCCCAAATCCTGGATTTACCGTCATTAAAAGCACCATATCCACATAATCATAAACGTGATCCAAAACATTTAAAGGCGTAGCTGGATTTAACGAAATAGCAGCCTTTATGCCAGATTCTCGTATAATCTGAAGCATGCGGTTTAGATGGGTACAAGACTCAGCATGTACAGTTATCATATCTGCCCCTGCACTGATAAATTCATTTATTAAGCATTCGGGCTTTTCAATCATTAAATGTACGTCCAGAAAAAGGTTTGTTTCTTTTCTAATAGCTCTAATTACCGGAGGGCCTATGGTAATGTTGGGAACAAAATGTCCATCCATTACATCCACATGAATCCAATCACCACCAGCTTCCTCTATTGTATCTAAAGCTTCCTTCAGACGCGTAAAGTCTGCCGATAGAATGGATGGTGCTATAATAATCGTATCTTTATCTGTATCTATTGTCATATTGCAATTTCAACTCCTCGTATAGTATTCGATAGCCTTCATATCTCCTTGTGGATATCTCCCCTGATTTCAGAGCATTCTGTACAGCACACCCTGGTTCTTTCAAATGGCTGCACCCACTATACTTACAATTGGTCTCTAATCTTCGAAATTCGGGGTACATGAGCCACAACTCATCATGTTGGATTTCCTTTAATGCCATGGTGCTAAACCCAGGAGTATCAACAACATATCCGTCGTTATCCAAAGGAAGTAGTTGAACGTGTCTTGTTGTATGCCGACCCCTTTGTATCTTGCTACTCATTGCTCCAGTTTCCATAACCCAGGAATCAATTATATTGTTTAGGATAGTAGATTTGCCGACACCCGACTGACCTGCAAAAACTGTTCGACAGCTTTTAAGCTTTTCGTGGAGGTCGTCATAGCCTCTTTTCTCTGTTTTACTCATAGGAATTATCCGGTATCCTGTGTTTTTATATATTTCCTCCGTCTTAGAAATATCATTATCATCTACTAAGTCAATTTTATTAATAATTATAAATGGTGTTATGTTTTTCTGTTCTGCTGTAATAAGTAACTTGTCCACAAGTAGTAAATCAGGTTCAGGGGACACATTGGTCATAACAATGGCCATCTGGCTTACATTTGCAACTGCAGGTCGTATAAAGAAATTTTGACGTGTTTCTATTTCTTCAATCCAACCTTCTCTCGCATTTTCATCGGTAATTGTAAAGTTTACAAAATCACCTGCAAGAGGGGTTATTTCTCTCTTTCTAAAAATGCCTCTAACCTTACACTCGTAAAATCCCTTGTTTGATTCTACGGTATAAAATCCTCCTACGCCTTTTATAATCAGACCCCTCGGCAAAAATATTCCTCCATTTCACCTATTACTCAAAAAATATTTCCTCATTATATTGAAATTCTCCATCCATATAAACTATTAAGGTTGTTTTGACTCCAGGGGAAACAGGTACAGTAACTGCATGTGGGAATTTCGATTTTTCAAGTTCAATCCTAGTTAAAAAGATCTCCTCATCGGTATCTCCTGAAGTATAATAAGCCACGACCTCTATTTTGTTTCCAAAGTTACCCTGTGCGGGTAGATTGATAAACCGAGTTACCCTAGTGTTATCAGGCGTATTAGTGCCCGTTCCACTTCCATCTCCGCCCAAGGGATCCTGTTCATCACCAAAGTAGATATTTACCGCTGTTAGCTCTTTAACAGCAGTTCCCGACTTAGGTTCCTGATCAACTATTCTTCCTTTATACCCTTCTCGTTCCTCTGGAAAAATTCTCCCTATACTCAAACCTTCAGTTAGTAGTTTATGCCTTGCTTCGTCCATCGTATCGCCTGTTAGATCAGGAACAATTACATCCATTAAATGTGGACCAAGACTTCTGTATATAATAACTTCACTTCCTATATTCACAACTGAACCCATTTCCGGTTTCGTTCTTATAACCCTTCCCTCTGCAACTTCATCACTATACTCAGCTACTTCCTTAGGCTTTAGTCTCAAATCATCCCTTAAATACAGTTCAACCTCGAGATAATCGGCAAACTTTATATCCTCCGGAATAGTCATCTTTTGAGGTCCGTTACTGACAGTAAGCTCGACTTTAGTAATTGCAACTGAACCTGGCATAATGGAAATGCCTGCTGTAGGCTTTTGAGAAATAACTATACCCTTTTCAACAGTATCATGGTATTCATACATTGGCTCCAAATATGGAAGGTTTTTTTCTTTTATATCGTCAATTGCTTCATCAATAGGCATACCAATATATCTGATAACTTCCACAGGTTCTATTCTTGGGGCAGATATTGCTCCCACTAAATCCTTTACAATTTTATCATAAACAAACCAAATGCCACCAAGGATAACGCTTATTAGCAAAATATATACAGCCGCGATTAGAAATCCCTTTTTTCTTGATTTAGGTTTATTTTCTTTGGATTTTGACTTGTTTTCTTTTTTAGTTGCTTTTTTACTCTTTCTAGCATTGCTTTTCTTGCTTTTTTTTCGAGAATTTTTTCCTGTCAAGGCTTCATCCCCCAAATCTCCTATAACCCTTGTAGCAAATGGATCATTGACGCTGTCGTTGTACATTTCCTTACCCATTCTAACTCGATCAAGGTCTGCTATCATCTGTAATGCACTATCATAGCGTTCAGATTTTGCCTTTTTCATTGCTCGTAGAACAATTTCATCCATTGCTTCAGGTATGTCACTCACAAAGTCAGATGGCGTAGGAGTTTCTTCTTCAATATGCTTCAACGCCACAGATACTGGAGTATCCGCATCAAAAGGTACCCTACCTGTCAGCATTTCAAACAATGTTACACCAACTGAATAGATATCGGATTGCACATCAGTATAACCACCCCTTGCCTGTTCAGGCGAAGAATAGTGTACCGAACCAACAGTATCAACCTTTGTTGTAATGGTAGAAGTTGAAGTTGCCCTGGCTATACCAAAGTCTGCTACCTTAGGAACGTTGTCCGATGTAATTAATATATTCTGTGGTTTAATATCTCGATGTACAATATTATGCCTGTGAGCCTTATGCAACGCACTTAAAATAGATATTGTGATATCGGATGCCTCTTCCCACGCAATGGCTCCATTTTGTCTTATATAGTCCTTTAATGTTATTCCATCCACATATTCCATTACAATATAATGAATGTTACCATCTCTGCCAACATCGTATATTGATACAATATTGGGGTGATTTAGGCTACCTGCTGCATAAGCCTCTCTTTCAAATCGTTCAAGAAACTCTTCATCATTTACAAATTCATCTCTTAATATTTTAACTGCTACCCAGCGTTTTAATACACGGCATCTAGCTTTATATACCTCTGCCATACCGCCGCATCCAGCCTTCGCAACCAGTTCGTATCGGTTATTTAGAACTTTTCCAGTCATCCCCGCACCTCAAATTCATTTTTGTTCAGGATGGGCTAAATATAAAAACATACAATTTCAACTCTCCTGCAACTCGGGTATACTCTATTCATTATGCTTTCACAGCAATTGCTGTAATGTTATCTTCTCCTCCGCGCTCGTTAGCCAACGCCACCATTTCACGTAAAATAGTATTTAAGTCCTTTTCTTGTATAAGCATCGACAAAAGCTCATCGGATGTATGTTTCATAGTGAGTCCATCAGTGCAAAGAAGATAAATGTCTTTGCTATGTACATCCAGGCTATGAAAATCAATAAGTATCTCCTCTTCGTATCCTAAAGCCCTTGTTATTTGATTTCTCCGAGGGTGAACCTTAGCCTCTTCAACATTTATTAGTCCCTTGTCCACCAGTTCACCAACAAATGAATGATCCTTTGTAAGTTTTTCGATTATTTCATTGCGGATAAGATAACACCTGCTATCACCTATATGCGCTATTGTAAGCCTTCCATTGTTTAGTAATCCCGCTGTTAGGGTTGTACCAATATTATTCCCATCTAAGTTTTTTAATGCATAATGGAAGATTCCAGAATTCGCCCGATTAATAGCATCCTTGAAAACCTCTATAATCGTATCATTGGCATTTTCCTTTTTAAAGTAGCAACAAATACTGTTGGAGATTATTTCTACAGCCATCTTGCTTGCTATTTCACCAGCCTGATGTCCGCCCATACCGTCAGCTACAATGAAGGCTTGTGGCTGACCATTCGTATCAAGAATAATGTTCCAACAATCCTCATTTTTCTCTCGAATAATCCCTTTGTCACTAATAGCTGCATATTCCACCGCTAATCCACCACCCTATTACCCTCAACGGACTTCTTTCTCAACTGTCCACAAGCTGCAGATATATCACTGCCTAATTCTCTGCGGACAGTAACGGGTAATCCATATCCTTCAATAATTTTCTTAAAGTCATTTGCTCTTCTATTTCCTGTTTTTACATACCCTGATTCCTCAACGATATTAACAGGAATGAGGTTTATATGACATAACAAACCTGATAATCTTTCCCCAAGTTCTTTTGCATGTTCAATCCCATCGTTTATTCCTTCAATTAGTGTATATTCTAAGGTTATTCTTCTTCCAGTCTGCTGTGTATAAATATGACACGCCGAAAGTATTTTGTCAAACTGGTATTTCCTTGCTATAGGCATAATACTCTTTCTTATTTTATCGTTAGGGGCATGCAATGAAACGGAAAGATTAACAGGAAATTCTTCTTTCGAAAACCTAATTATTTCGGGTACAAGTCCACATGTAGATACCGTCATTCTTCTATAGCTTATATTGAGCGTATCTGGTTGGTTCATCCTTCTTAGGAACTTAACTACATTATCATAATTATCAAAAGGCTCACCTATACCCATCAATACGATATGGCTTATTCTTACGCCAATGTCATTTTGTATTGCAATAACCTGAGCAACCATTTCCCCTATTGATAGGTCTCTATCCATTCCTAGCTTCGAGGATGCACAAAAACTACATCCCATTCGGCATCCTATTTGAGTTGATAAGCAAACACTATTACCATAATGATACTTCATTAAAACACTCTCTATTACCTTACCATCCCTTAGTGCAAATAGATACTTTCTTGTTCCATCCTTGCTAGATACCAGCTTTTCTACTATGCTAGCACCTCCAATATAAAAAGACTCATCAAGCTTTTCTCTTAATGCCTTCGAAATATTGGTCATTTTGTTAAAGCTGTCCACTCCACTATATAGCCATTGCCATATTTGCTTTGTGCGGAATTGTGGTTCACCAAACATAATTATTTCATTATTTAATTCATCAAACTCCAAATCAAATATATTACTTTTTTCCGATGCCATAATAACTTCCTTTAGTTAGTTGAGCATTTTGCGCTGTTACATATTTTACGTGCCGCTTCACGATATACCATGGTATGAATAAGCGTTTGTCACCACAAATTGTATAGCTGATATTTATTTAGGTTACACCGCAAAAGCCTTAGATTAATGGTGTGCTTTTCTTCGCATCCTTGATATAAAAAATCCGTCAGTGCCGTCTATATGTGGGTATAGCCTTAGAATTCCTTCATCAACACCAGCTTTTTTGCTCAACACCTCCGGTAAATACTGTTTAAGGGGTTGGGCTTCAAACTCCGAGTTTTCAATAAGAAAATCTGTAACTACCTGTTCATTTTCACTTTTATTGAGCGAACAAGTACTATATACAAGCACACCACCGAGTTTTACATATCTACTCGAATTATACAATATTCTTTTTTGGATCTCAACTAGACTACCAAAGTCTTCCTTTTTTCTTTTCCACTTGATATCTGGCTTCCTTCTAATAATTCCAGTGCCTGAGCACGGTGCATCCACTAAGACTTTATTATATAAATCGAATTTATTCTCTAAAAGCTCAAGAGCATCTTGTTGAGATGCCTTAATTATATCAATGCCAAGTCTTTTTGCATTCTCATTAATAAGGCCAATTTTATGGTTATGAATATCCCATGCATCAATATGCCCAGCATTTTTCATAGCCTGTGCTATATGTGTTGTTTTTCCACCAGGTGCTGCGCATACATCCAATACCATATCGTTAGGCTGAGGATCAAGTATTTTAGTAACAAGCATTGAGCTTTCATCCTGTACAATTATCTCCCCATTGATAAATGCATCCATTTCTGCTATGTCTGATATATTACTCAGCCATAGCGCCTCATGCAAAAACTCACTCGGATGCACCTTGATATCGCTATTACTAAGCTTTTGCATAATAGCATCTCTTGATGTTTTCAGCGTGTTTATGCGTATGAAAACATCCGGGCGCTCTAGAAGCGATGACAAAAGGCTTTCGGTAAATTCCTGCCCAAGGTCTTTAATCCAATCCTTAATTAAATATTCAGGGAATGAATACTTAATTGACAATTTCCTTGAAATATCAGCTCCGTTTATATCCTCGAAAGAGATTTTCTCCTTATTCCTGACAATATTACGTAGTATTGCATTTATAAAGCCTGTAGATTGTTTTGCATATTTTTTAGCAAGTTCAACTGAAGTATTGCAAGCAGCCGACGGTGGCACCTTATCCAAGAA
>DASRMZ010000379.1:0-3068 GCA_035647675.1 Thermoclostridium sp.
TTTCAATACTGTATAATATAAGTTAGGATTTTGTACAGTTATAAAGTGTTGGTACAATATCAGCACATAAAATATGCAACATCACAAAATGATCTTACAGGAATTGGTATAAAGTTATTAAATTATTAAAGAGAGGTGTAGTATATGGGAATGACAATGACTCAGAAAATATTGGCAAGGAGCTCGGGTAATAAGCAAGTAACACCTGGTATGCTCATATCCGCAAAGGTGGATATAGTTTTAGGAAATGATATAACTGCTCCTGTCGCTATAAAGGAGTTCGAAAAAGCAGGGGTTAACGGTGTGTTTGACAAAGACAAAATTGCATTGGTTCCTGACCACTTTACTCCAAACAAGGATATAAAATCAGCAGAACAAGTTAAATTAATGCGTGAATTCGCTAAAAAAATGGAGATAACAAACTTCTTTGAAATAGGTCAGATGGGGATTGAACATGCTTTATTACCAGAGATTGGTTTAGTTACCGCTGGCGACCTTGTTATTGGTGCCGATTCACACACATGTACTTACGGGGTACTTGGTGCCTTTTCCACAGGAGTAGGCAGCACCGATATGGCTGCAGCCATGGTAACAGGTGAGGTATGGCTTAAAGTGCCTGAAGCAATGAAGTTTATTCTTACTGGTAAGCCTTCTGAATGGGTTGGTGGAAAAGATATTATTTTGCATATAATAGGTCTTATCGGTGTTGATGGTGCATTGTACAAATCTATGGAGTTTACAGGAGATGGTCTGGAGTTCTTAACAATGGATGATAGATTTACCATAGCAAATATGGCGATTGAGGCTGGAGCTAAGAATGGTATTTTTGAAGTTGATAACGAAACCTTACAATATATTCAGGAACACTCAACTAAACCCTATGAAGTTTTCAAAGCTGACGAAGATGCGCATTATGTTGAGGAAATCTATATTGATCTTAGCAAAATAAAACCCACTGTAGCCTTTCCTAGCCTTCCGGATAATACAAAAACCATTGATGAAATAACAGACATACCTATAGATCAAGTTGTTATAGGTTCTTGCACAAATGGTAGGATTGGAGATATGAGGATTGCTGCGAAAATACTTGCAGGTAAGAAGGTAAATGAAAATGTCAGATGTATTATAATCCCTGCAACACAGAAGATTTGGAAACAATGTATGCATGAAGGATTGTTTGATATTTTCATTGATGCAGGGTGCGCCGTTAGTACGCCAACATGTGGACCATGTCTTGGAGGTCATATGGGAATATTAGCTGAAGGTGAACGTGCAGTGTCCACCACCAATAGAAACTTTGTGGGTCGAATGGGTCATGTAAAAAGTGAAGTTTATCTTGCAAGCCCTGCTATAGCAGCAGCTTCGGCAGTAACAGGCAAGATTAGTAGCCCAGAGTCAGTAATGCTGTAAATTATACGGAACCCACGAATGTGTGTTTTAATGAATTAAAGTTTTTAATACTTAAAGGAAAGGTGAATGTTATGAATTATATTGGCAATGTATTAAAATATGGCGACAATATTGATACCGATGTAATAATTCCTGCAAGGTACTTAAACATATCGGACTATAAAGAATTAGCTAAGCATTGCATGGAAGATATTGATTCAAGCTTTGTCTCGAGAGTCAAAAAAGGAGACATAATGGTAGGGGGGCAAAATTTTGGTTGTGGTTCTTCAAGAGAACATGCTCCTATTACTATAAAAGAGTCTGGTATTTCATGTGTTATTGCTAAAAGCTTTGCACGAATTTTCTATAGAAATTCAATAAATATAGGTCTGCCAATTATAGAGTGCCCTGAATGTGTAGAAGATGCCAACGAGGGTGATAGACTTGAAATAGATCTTGAAAAAGGTACAATATTTAATTATAGTAATGAGAAAACATATAAAATAATACCCTTTCCCAAATTTATACAGGACATTATAAATTCCGGTGGATTGATGGAACATATAAAGGGTTAATGAAGAGAAAAAGCGAAATAAAAGAACAAAGGTAACCGAGGTTAATGGAACATACAAAAACTTAGTGAGCTTTGTGCAAGAATAGGAGGCGCGGATGGAAACATACAAAATTGCTGTATTACCTGGAGATGGAATAGGCCCCGAGGTTATTAAACAGGGCATTAAAGTATTGGATAAGGTATGCGATGTATATAATTTTAACGTAGAATACACCTATGCTGATATAGGTGGAATAGCTATAGATAAAACGGGTGAACCTCTACCCAGTGAAACGTTAGCCATATGCAAGAGCTCTGATGCTATTCTTATGGGTGCTGTTGGAGGCGACAAATGGGATAGTCTACCATTAAACAAACGTCCAGAAGCAGGCCTTTTAGGAATACGTTCCGGGCTTGGTGTATTTGCAAACTTTCGACCTGCAAAAATATTTGCTCCACTTAAAGATGCAAGTCCACTTAAAGATAGGGTAATTGGCGATGGCTTAGATATATTAGTCTTGCGTGAGCTAACGGGAGGCATTTACTTTGGTGAGAGAAATAGGAGCATAAAGGATGGAGAGCCTGCTGCCTATGACACAATGATATACAAAAAATCCGAAATAGAGCGTATAGTACATCTTGCCTTTGAAACAGCAAGGACGAGAAATAAGAAGGTAACTTCAGTTGATAAAGCTAATATACTTGAAGTTTCGCGCTTTTGGAGAGAAATTGTAATAGATATTTCCAAACAATATCCCGATGTAGAGCTAAATCATATGTATGTTGATAATGCTGCGATGCAGCTTGTAATACGTCCTGAGCAATTTGATGTTATAGTTACAGGCAATATGTTTGGGGATATTTTGTCTGACGAAGCTTCTATGCTTACCGGTTCTATAGGTATGCTACCTTCTGCAAGCTTAGATAGCTCGGGTGTTGGTCTTTATGAACCTGTGCACGGCTCAGCTCCGGATATAGCTGGTCAAAATAAAGCAAATCCTCTTGCAACAATTTTATCTGTTGCTATGATGCTAAAATATTCATTTAATATGGAAAATGAATCAAAGGCCATTGAAAAAGCAGTATTAAAAGTGCTTGAAGACGGATTTATGACGATAGATATAGC
>DASRMZ010000380.1:0-2869 GCA_035647675.1 Thermoclostridium sp.
GTTTTTATGCGGATAACTAGATTTTTATGCTATTTTTACCTTAATAGTAACATAAATTTCAATTTGTTTGTCAAAGTTCCATTGAACTTTTTACCTTTAATGCGACTTAAGTTATTATTTATCGTAAAATATATTTAAAAGTTATTATTGCAATCATCATCACTATTCTTACATGTTTGCATAATTAAAATGTTACATAAATAATTACGCACCCCATCAAATGTGAAATGAGGTGCGTAATGGTGGACAACTTATTGTAATGACAGGCACTTTAATTGGGGTTATACATACGATTGTTGCTCCATGGACTGTTGATAGCTTCATTAGGATTAATATAACCAAGATTATTATACAACTGATTATTACCATAGTCGTAGCAGCAATCATAATAATCAGGCTCAACATTTGTATATGCGTTATTCGGGTGAATATTCTCGTATCCATACTCCATTGGACTTACATTCGTATATTGATTATTTGGATAAATGCTATTGTTAACATACTCATTGGGACTTACATTTGTATTTTGACTATATGGGCTATTATTCTGATAATCGTACTCCATCGGGTACATGTTTGTATGTGGATATTCATAACTGTTATATTGTTGGTAATGCGACATGTTTATATTATACATATTACTATCAGCTTGATGTGGGCAATAAGGGCATTGGGCTCTTACTGGGCATGTTTGTCTGTATGGACACTCTACTCCATATGAATGCTCACTCATAGGATTACATAAATATCCGTTCACCAAGTTCACTCCTTGCTATTGCATTTCAATATTATATTATGTGAACGTAAAAATTATGTTCACATAATATAAAGAGTACGACATAATTAAGAATCAATGTTATACTTAAAGTTTTAATTAAGTTTAAGTTTGTTATTTTCTATTATAAGACAAGCACTAAACAAGATCTCTATTCCTATCATCAAAGTTGCAAGTATGTAAGGTTCAAAATTCAAGCCCACTATAAGTGATAAAATTGGGACTGCAATAGAGAACACCATATACGACTTAGATTTATACAGCCAGCTGTAGGGTAACAAATGTGCTCCGAAAATCATTGCTATTACCATTAGCATTTTTTCAGGTATTGTTGGATATACCCACATGGCAATCAATAAGTATAGTATTTGATTTGCAGAAAATAGAATACCTAAATTGGTTAAAGGATTTTCCTTGTTTTGAAAATCCACCTTAACTATTTTGGATATAAAGAATGCTAAAGGCATTAATGGAGCCGTACAGCAAAATGTAAATAAGTTCTTAGTCAAAATAGGTAATGATGTTAAATGAATAATTAATATAGCAAACCAAATAACAATGGATGCTAATATGAAATGCAACCCCCTTTTTTGCTTAATCGCACAATCCAAGCGTAATTCTTCTAAATTCATAATCAATCCTCCATACAAGTAAAATAATCTTTGTTGAACATTATACTACTACTCTGCAAAATGGATTGTGATTTTTCTCAAAACCTATGGTTGTTGCTTCACCATGACCTGGATATACTACTGTATCATCGGGTAATGAATAGAGTTTTTCTTTAATTGAGAACTTCAGTTCATCTAATGAGCCACCTGGTAAATCAGTTCTTCCTACAGATGACTTAAATAAGGTGTCTCCAGAGAATAAAGCTCCTTCAACTAAAATACAAACACAGCCTTTTGTGTGCCCCGGTGTGTGTATTATTTTAAATGTGAGATTTTCAAGCTTAATCTCGTCACCATCTATTAAAATGTTGTCAGCAGGAGCAAAAGTAGAAACGCCTTGCACTGGAAAATATTCAAGACCACTCATTTTAGGGTCAGATAAACATTCTAAATCATTTTGGTGAATATGAACTTTAACATCGGCAAATTGCCTTAATTGATCAATGTAATATATATGATCAAAATGCCCATGCGTCAATATAACATGTTTTATTTTAATACCCTGCTTTTTAGTATAATCAAGTAACAGCTCGGGTGGACATCCACAATCGATAACAATACCCTCACCGTTCTTAGAAACTATAAAGACATTGGATTGTACTAGCCCACTAGATAAACATTTTATTTTCATTTTGTTTCACCACCACGGTTTTTTATTTTCATAGCGCTATCAAGAATGATTGTTACAGGTCCTTCATTATGTATTTCAAGATGCATAGAAGCCTGGAATATTCCTGTTTCGACATTTATGGAGTATGTTTGTTTAAGGTATTCTACAAACTCGCAGTATAGTTTATTTGCCATCTCAGGCGGTGCAGCTTCTATAAAGCTTGGTCTGTTTCCCTTTAGGCAATTTGCAAATAATGTAAATTGAGATACCACAAGTATCTCACCTTTAATATCAAGAACAGATAAATTCATTTTTTCATTTTCATCTTCAAATATTCTTAAATTTGCTATTTTATCAGCCAAATATATTAAATCTTGGCTGGTATCATCATTGCCTATACCCAATAGTACCGTCAAACCCCTGTTAATACTTCCCGTTGTTTTATGGTCTACAATAACTTTTGAACTGCTAACTCTTTGTACTACTGCTCGCATATAGTCCTCCGATTTTTATTATTAAGGTTACATCACAAAGGCTTTTACTGATTGCTTCTTGATATTTCAAATACATCGGGAACTCTTCTAATTTTCTTAATAATATTATCTAGTTGCTCAGTATCTGTTATCTCAACTGTTAAGTTCATTATAGCAACATTGTCCTTCGTGGTTCTTGCATTAATAGCTTTTAGTGGAATTCCCAAATCACCGATGAAATTAGTTATTTCCATTAATAAATGGGTTCTATCATATGCCTTTACAACTAATTCTGCCTGATATGATACAGCCTTGGCATCATGCCAGCGTACATCTATCA
>DASRMZ010000381.1:0-6111 GCA_035647675.1 Thermoclostridium sp.
CTACCGATGGTTGCTGGGATTTCTATTATTATTAGATTGTAGCTTAACTACTATATTGACAGACAAGAGAAGCTATTCATATATGTGCGTAAAATTGGGTGAAGGATTCACAACGCCGTAAGATGTTGTGTGTTGTATAAATAGTAACAGTAATGGGATTTGCGATGTAACGTTGCAAAATATCTGGTGAATGTTCAGTGAATGAAAGGGGAGAAAGATATGATTAAAAGAAATATAGTAAATATTGACCAAGACAAATGTATTGGGTGTGGGTTGTGTATTAACGCTTGCCATGAGGGTGCTATTGAACTAGTTAATGGAAAAGCCGTTCTTATAGATGATGAATATTGTGATGGATTAGGTAATTGTTTGCCTGCGTGTCCAGTGGGTGCGATTGAAATCACTGAAAGAGAAGCAGTTCCATTTAACAAAGAGCTTGTAAACAAGCAAAAGGAAGAGAAAAAGAACAAAGGTGCATGCCGAACAAATGTGCGGGCAGGGGGCTGTCCTGGCAATCGTTCGATAAAGATAGAGCGGAACAATACACAAAGTCAACCATCCGAAGAACCAGTAAATGAAACAAGTAACACAGATGTGCGTTCCGAACTCAACCAATGGCCAGTACAATTAAACCTAATAAATCCTAATGCCTCATATCTTGATGGTGCAGATCTTTTAATTGCAGCTGATTGTAGTGCATTTGCATATGGTAATTTTCATAAGGATTTTATGTCTGGGAAAATAACAGTTATTGGATGCCCGAAGCTTGATGACAATAATCATTATATAGAGAAATTGACGCACATTATTGCGCATAACGACATAAAGAGTATTACCGTAGTTAGAATGGAAGTTCCATGCTGTGGAGGAATTATACATGCTACTAAAACAGCAATGCTAAATGCTCAAAAAATAGTTCCATACCGTGAGGTTACAATCAGCACGGATGGAAGGGTAATTAGTGTGTGATATACTCCAACCACAAAGATGTAGAAGTTATGTTTTATAGTTGAAAAATATTAAAGAACCTTTACGCCTGATAATGTTGCTTCTTGAGCAATTTTATCAGGCAATTTTTCATCACTTATTAGTATATTTAAATCAGATAATTGACCAAATGTAAATGCAAGTACTTTATTAATTTTGCTGGAGTCAACCAACATAATTATTTTTTTTGCTTTTTTTATCACAGCTTTTTTAAGCTCGCATTCAAAAAAGTTTGAAACAGTAAAGCCATTTTCAAGGCTAAACCCCGATGCTGCCAAAAAAGCTATGTCTATATTTATAATATCAAGTATAGATGTTGCTGTAGGACCTGTAGATGACAAGCTATTATGATTTAGCTGTCCACCTGTTTGATATATTGTTATTTTCTCTTTTTTTGTAAGCTCCATTGCAATATTTATTCCACTTGTCAAAATAGAATAGTGCTCGTCAGGGATAAGTCTAGAAAAATACATAATAGTACTTCCTGCATCAAGGAAAATGGAGCGACCTTCATCCAAATATTTTTTAGCTTTTTCAGCAATTTCCATTTTCTCCTCAACATTTTCAGCAGCACGTAATGTATACTCATCTTCCTCGCCATAAATGGAAGCTAATTTTTTAATATTTACAGCACCACCATATGTTCTTATTAACATCCCATCGTTTTCAAGAAGTGACAGATCACGTCTTAAAGTCATTGTGGAGACCTCTGGAAAAACCAGTTTTAGTTCCGAGATCTGTAACTCGCCTTTTTCACTTAATATGCCAAGGATTTTCTCCTGTCTTTCGTTATACAAGACCTTTCACTCCTTACATAGGTTAAGATATAGTACTTTAGCTTAGTTATATCTTAACTTATTTTAAAAAAAAGCACAACAAATTTAATTTTTTTGTTCCATTAAATCATAGATAATGTTATAATGGAACATATTATCAACTGAAGTGAACATTTATTATATGCAATAAAGCACAAAATATATGCTAGTACAGCGTATAATACAGTGAAACCCAGAATATGTAGCATCGCAAATGTCCGATATAATTTATATATTTATCTTGGCACAAAGCAATGAATGTGTAGTTTGACTGGTACGAAGATATTATATGTTAATAGAAGATTAATATATGTTAATAATAGAAGTATAGGAGGATTTTATAATGAAGACTAAAGCAGTTAGATTGTACGGAAAAAATGATTTACGACTTGAAGAGTTTGAGCTTCCCCAGATTAAAGATGATGAGATATTAGCACAAATCATTTCAGATAGTATTTGTATGTCTTCTTACAAGGCTGCAATTCAAGGTGCTGATCATAAAAGAGTACCTAAGGATGTAAATGAAAACCCTATTATTATTGGACATGAATTTTGTGGAATAATTCTTGAAGTGGGAAGTAAGTGGAAGGATAAGTTCCAACCTGGCATGAAATTTTCTATACAGCCAGCTTTAAATTTAAAAGAAAATCCGTTTGCAGCTCCTGGATACTCTTATAGGTATATTGGTGGGAGCTCCACACATATTATTATACCTAATGAAGTAATGGAACATGGCTCTTTGCTAGAGTTCAAGGGTGATGCGTTCTTCCATGGTTCACTTGCCGAGCCCATGTCTTGTGTTATTGGTGCATTTCATGCAAACTATCATACTGAAAGTGGAAGCTATGTTCACACCATGGGCATTAAAGAAGGTGGTAGCATGGCCATCTTAGCAGGCGTGGGTCCTATGGGTCTTGGTGCTATTGATTATGTCATTCATACCGATAGAAAACCTTCACGTCTTGTTATTACGGACATTGACGAGGAACGGCTTGCAAGGGCAGCAACACTTTTTACAAAAGAAGAAGCAAGAAAAAATGGAATTGAATTAATTTATCTTAATACTAGTTTGGTTTCTGATCCGGTAAAAAGCTTGATGGATCTTACCGACGGTAAAGGATATGACGATGTGTTTGTTTATGTTCCTGTAAAGCCGGTTGTGGAACAGGGAGATAAAATATTAGCGAAAGATGGATGCCTTAACTTTTTTGCAGGACCTACAGACCCTACTTTTACTGCAGAATTGAATTTTTATAATGTTCATTACAGTTCAACTCATATAGTGGGAACTAGTGGTGGAAATACAGATGACATGATAGAATCGTTGGATATGATGGCTAAGGGGAAAATTAATCCAGCTGCTATGGTTACCCATATAGGTGGGCTAGATAGTGTGGTTGAGACAACATTGAATTTACCTAATATTCCAGGTGGCAAAAAACTAGTATACACGAATATTTCAATGCAGCTTATGGCAATAAGTGATTTTGCGAAAAAAGCAGATGAGAACCCCATGTTTGCAGAGCTTGCAAATATTGTTGAGAAAAACAATGGTTTATGGAGTCTTGAAGCAGAGAATTATCTTTTAGAAAATGCTGAAAAAATATAGATGGGCTTTTTGCGATGTAACGCTGCAAAATGTTCATTTAAACAATTGTAATAAACTTCGAAAAGGCAAAAATAGATAAAGCGAGGCGAATAATATGGCAACACCCGTTATAATGCCCAGACAGGGCAATTCGGTCGAAAGCTGCATTCTAACTGAATGGTTTGTGAAAAAGGGGCAGGAAGTTACAGAAGGCGACTTGATATTTTCATATGAAACCGACAAGGCAGCTTTTGAAGAAGAATCTAAAGTCAGTGGTATTGTACTTGAAACTTTTTTCAAAGAAGGCGATGATATACCCGTCCTGACAAATATTTGCGTTATAGGAGAGAAGGGTGAGGATATTACACCTTATATTCCTGAAGGGGCAGAGGTTGAAGTAGCGGAACCTGCAGCACAAGAGCCTGTTAGAACAGAGCCTGCGGTAGGAGCGCTAAGTGCAAAACCTACAAATACATTGTCTGAAGGTGCTATGATTGAAAAGACCGAACATCAACAAGGTCTAAATGTACCATCAGATATGTTCATTTCACCAAGAGCAAAAAATCTTGCTGAAAAAATAGGTGCAGATACTCGCTATGCGGAGCCAACAGGACCTAACGGAAGGATTATTGAAAGGGATATAAGGCAATTACAGCAAGAAGGTCTTCTTGTTACCTCGGGTGCAAAGGAAGCTTACTTAAATTTGGATCAGTCAATTAAAGGACTTGGTTTAGGAGGACGCATAACTACCTCAGATCTTAACAAAGGTGCTGAAGCAGAGAATCAACCTGCCGAAACTACAGCTAAAGAAATAGAAGAGGCAGAATATGAAGAGATTAAAATATCAAATATCCGCAAGGTTATAGCAAGAACCATGCATTCATCCTTATCTGAGATGGCTCAGTTAACGCTGAATTCTTCATTTGATGCTACTGAAATATTAAACTTACGTAAGAAGTTTAAAGTTAATGCAGAAGAAATGGGACTTACAAATATAACTCTTAACGATATTTTAGTATACGCTGTAAGCCGAGTGTTACCAATGCATAAAGCATTAAATGCACATTTTACAGGTGAATCCATTAAATATTTCTCAAATGTTCATATGGGCGTTGCTGTGGATACAGAACGTGGACTAATGGTTCCTACTTTGTTCAATGCTAATAAGAAATCCCTTAATGATATAGCAATTGAAACAAAAGAGCTTGCACAGGCATGCCAAAAAGGTACGATAAATCCTGATTATTTACAAGGTGGTACTTTTACGGTAACTAACTTAGGTACACTTGGCATTGAATCATTCACACCTGTTATTAACCCTCCTCAAACAGCTATTTTAGGTATAAATACAACTGAACAAAGATTTAGAGAAAGAGATGGCGCTATAGAATCCTATACAGCCATGTCGCTGTCGCTTACTTTTGATCACAGAGCAGTTGATGGTGCTCCGGCAGCAAGGTTTTTAAAGGGTTTGACTCAAGCGCTTGAGAACTTTAATGTTCTACTTGCAAAATAGGTAACATCGAAAAATGCTTAGTTAAGGAAGTGAATTTAGTGATATATGATTTGATTGTTATTGGCGGCGGCCCAGGAGGATATGTTGCTTCTGAGCGCGCTGGGCAAATGGGTTTATCGGTATTGCTAATTGAAAAGAGGGCTTTAGGTGGTGTTTGTCTAAATGAAGGTTGTATTCCTTCCAAGGCACTGCTTAATTCAGCCAAAATAGCCGATTATGCAAAAGATGGCAAGAAATATGGAGTGGTTGCGAAGGATGTAGGCATTGACCATAAAGCAGTTGTTAAAAGAAAAAATAAGGTGGTAAAGACTTTAGTTGCAGGCGTATCAATGAAAATGAAAAAAAATAATGTAACTGTAATTAACGATGAAGCAGTTATTCAAGGGCGTAGTGCAGAGGGCTTTATAGTCAAGGCTGGAGATAATGAAAATATAGGGAAAAGATTAATAGTCGCTACAGGCTCAATGCCCTCAATGCCACCCATTACAGGTTTGCATGAAGGATATAAGAATGGGTTTGTGTTAACCAACAGGGAGATTCTGGACATCGAAGAAATTCCTGAAAAGCTGGTCGTTATTGGTGGGGGTGTTGTCGGGCTTGAGATGGCTTCATATTTTAACTCGGCAGGCAGTAAAGTAACTGTAATAGAGATGCTTGATCATATAGCAGGTTCCACCGACGACGAAATTAGTTCCATTCTTCTCAATAGTTACAAGAAAAAAGGTATTGATTTTAGACTTTCTGCAAAAGTTAAAGAAATCACAGATAACCAAGTTTTATTTGAAACAACGGAAGGTGAACAGTTTATATCGGCTGATAAAGTGCTTGCCAGCATTGGCAGAAGGCCATTTACAGAAGGTATGGGTCTTGAAGCAATTGGCGTCGAAATTGAGCGCGGTGTAGTAAAAACTGATGAATATCTTAGAACAAATATTCCCGGTGTATATGCAGTAGGTGATGTAAATGGTATTTCTATGCTTGCACATACTGCATACCGTGAAGCAGAGGTTTGTGTGAACAATATTCTTGGGAAAAGAGACATAATGCGCTATAATGCAATACCAGCAGTTATATATACAAACCCAGAAGTAGCAGGTGTTGGTGAAACAGAACAAACTGCAAAGCAAAAAGGCATTGATGTAGAAGTAGTAAAGCTTCCTCTTGCATACAGTGGACGTTATGTAGCTGAGAGCACTGATATGAGC
>DASRMZ010000382.1:0-6710 GCA_035647675.1 Thermoclostridium sp.
TGTCTATATAGCTTGAATTTGAGTACTTTAAAAAACATATTAACAATGAATTGTAAAATAAACTTGCAAGTTGGTAAAGTTGGAAATATAATGTTTTATAGATGTGAAAAAAGGAGGTCTTTTCAGTGACGTATCCAATTCGAGTTCTTGTAGCAGACGATAATGTTGAATTTGGTGAAATTGTCTGTGATTACTTATCAAACTATGATGATTTAGAAGTAGTTGGGAGAGCAGAGGATGGAAAAGAAGCTATCCGCCTCATTGATGAAACAAATCCGAACATAGTTATTTTGGACATTATTATGCCGCAATTAGATGGTTTAGCGGTATTAGAGCACTATAATAAAGTACCTACATCATCAAAACCTAAGTTCATAATTTTATCAGCAGTAGGTCAAGATAAAATAACGCAACAGGCAGTTAATCTTGGCGCAGAATATTACATCGTTAAACCCTTTGATTTAGAAGTTCTTGTAGAAAGAATACGGCAGTTAGAAAAAGCTAATGATATAATGGCTCGTTCTGATACCGGTAAAGCTTATTTGAGGCAGCAGATGCAAACAACAAAACCATCAAGTATTGAAAACCGTGTCACCCAGATTATGCGTGATGTGGGTGTTCCAGCTCATATTAAGGGTTATCAGTATATGAGGGATGCAGTGCTTATGGTTACAAGTGACATAGAATTAATAAGTTCTGTCACAAAGAGATTATATCCAGAATTAGCTAAAAAGTATAAAACCACCCCAAGCCGAGTTGAAAGAGCCATTAGACATGCAATTGAAGTTGCATGGACCAGAGGGCAGGTAGAAACCATCCATGATCTTTTTGGCTATACAATTAACACTAGAAAAGGGAAACCTACAAATTCTGAGTTTATCGCTATGATAGCGGACAAGATGCGCTTAGAATATAGCGTTAGCTAATAATATTTTAATTATAAGAGCATTTTGCGATGTTACATCGTAAAAGCCATTGTTAAGAAGTTAATATTACTATTAAGTTATGTATTAAGGGTATCAGTTAATCTGATACCTTTATTTTTACGCAGATTTACATTATAAAAGTCATTATTTAGGTTGCATTGCAAGAGCCTTAGCTTAAAGCAAATTTATAATTATTAAAAATAGTTTTAAAATATAGACATAGTGGTAATATATAATAATGGGATTGTTAAATTTTTAGCAAAACAATGCTATATTCTTGCAAATGATTTTTATTTACTGTATAATTCATAATAATTGCAAATATTTAGTGTAAAATAGCAGTACTATAGTTTTTTATTAAAATCATAAGACATTAAGTTGATCTTTATGTAAATACAATTTAGAAGTACGAGGTGGGGTAAGGATGTCTACAATGGATAAGATAAACGACCTTTACGACAAGAAGCAGAAAATTGCTATGGGCGGTGGTGAAGACCGAATAAAGAAGCAGCATTCCGCAAATAAGAATACAGCTCGGGAAAGAATTCAAATGCTAATGGATCCCAACAGCTTTGTTGAGGTTGATGCATTTGTTGAAGCTCGTAGCATTGAATTTGACATGCAAAATAAGAAAGTTTCTGGTGATGGCGTTGTCACAGGTTATGGTACAATTGATGGCCGACTTGTTTTTGTTTCAGCTCAAGATTTTACAGTTATCGGTGGATCTTTAGGTGAAATGCATGCTAAAAAAATTACTAAGGTAATGGATATGGCTATAAAGATGGGTGCACCATTTATTAGTATCAATGATTCAGGTGGAGCAAGAATTGAAGAAGGAATAGATGCGTTAAGTGGATTTGGAGATATCTTCTACAGAAACACAATTGCATCGGGGGTAATACCTCAAATCTCAGTAATAATGGGTCCATGCGCGGGTGGCGCAGTATACTCACCTGCAATTACTGATTTTGTTTTTATGGTTGAAAACACCAGCCAAATGTTTATAACAGGACCTCAGGTTATAAAATCCGTCACTGGTGAGGATGTTACTTTTGAACAGCTTGGTGGTGCATCTACACATAATTCAATAAGTGGTGTTGCACATTTTAAGAGCTCTAGCGAAGAAGAGTGTTTTAATGATATTAAACGTCTTATAAGCTTTCTTCCGGACAATAACCTTTCAGACAGTGAACTAACTACTAATAATGATGATTTAAATAGGCTTGCTGCTGAGTTGAACAGTATTGTTCCAGATGACGCAAATAAGCCATATGACATGAAAGGTATTATTACTTCTATAGTTGACAATTCAGATTTTTTCGAAGTGCAAGAGGATTTTGCTAAAAACATAGTTATAGGTTTTGCAAGAATGAATGGGAGAGCTATTGGTATTATTGCTAATCAGCCCAAGGTGAATGCTGGTGTTCTTGATGTGAATTCGTCTGATAAAGCATCCCGATTTGTAAGGTTCTGTGATGCATTTAACATTCCTATTGTTACATTCACAGATGTCCCCGGGTATTTACCAGGTGTTGCCCAAGAGCACAATGGTATTATACGCCACGGAGCAAAGTTGTTGTATGCTTTTGCAGAGGCAACAGTGCCTAAAATAAATGTCATAGTTCGCAAAGCATATGGTGGTGCTTATATTGCAATGAACAGCAAGCATCTTGGTGCAGACATGGTTTTTGCATGGCCTACAGCAGAAATAGCCGTTATGGGACCAGATGGTGCAGCAAATATTATCTTTAAAAAAGACATTGCACAATCTGATGACCCGATTAAATTCCGTACGGATGTAATTCAAGAGTATAGGGATAAGTTCTCAAATCCTTATGTTGCTGCAGCACGTGGCTATGTTGATGATGTGATTGAACCAGCTAAATCAAGGCTTCATATTGCTGCTGCACTTGAAATGCTTACCAGCAAGAGGGAAACAAGGCCTAGTAAAAAGCATGGTAATATCCCACTATAACAATGATAGTTTTTGTAACTAATACAAGACCATGCATTAGTAATGGTAGTGTAAGAATAAATCAACTAAACATATAGTTTAGATGATAAATAATAAATGAATTTTAAATTAAAATGAATTTTTAATAATAATCGTTATCCGATTATTCTATGGAGGTATATTTAACATGAGAAAGTTTGTAATAAACGTTAATGGAAACCAATATGAAGTAGAAGTTGAAGAAGTAGGAGGAGTAGTTCAACCGTCAGCACCTGTAGTTTCTGCAGCTGCTCCGGCTCCAGCTGCAGCACCTGCTGCACCAGCAACTCCAGCACCGGCAGCTCCAGCTCCAGCACCTGTATCCAGTGGCGCTGTTGGTGCAATTAAAGTTAATTGCCCAATGCCAGGAACAATTATTGATCTTAAGGTTAACGCAGGGGACAGCATAAAGAGTGGAGATATTTTACTAATTCTCGAAGCCATGAAGATGGAAAATGAAATATTAGCACCAGGGGATGGAACGGTAGCTACTGTTAATGTTTCTAAGGGTGCTTCTGTTAACAGCGGTGATTTGCTTGTTTCAATAAATGAATAGTATTTTAACAAGTAAATATCGACATCTAAAGCTTAAAATGAAGAGTAAGGGAGGCTTATAGCCATGGGCATAAAAATTACTGAAACTTGTCTTAGGGATGCGCATCAATCCTTAATTGCGACAAGAATGAAAATAGAAGACATGCTTCCAGTTATTGGACAACTGGATAAGATAGGATATCATTCTTTGGAATGTTGGGGAGGCGCAACATTTGACACATGTCTTCGCTATCTAAACGAGGATCCTTGGGAAAGACTTAGAAAGATAAGAAATGAAGCGAAAAATACAAAGCTGCAAATGCTTTTCCGTGGACAAAACATTCTAGGATATAAACATTATGCTGATGATGTAGTTGAGTATTTTGTTCAAAAATCCATAGCAAATGGTATTGATATAATTCGTATCTTTGATGCACTTAATGATCCAAGAAATCTTGAGGTTGCAATGAAAGCTACGAAAAAAGAAGGTGGACATGCACAAGCTGCAGTTAGCTATACAATAAGTCCATTCCACGATCTTGAGCAATTTGTTAAGGATGCAAGGGGAATGGTTGATGCTGGTGCTGATTCAATTTGTATAAAGGATATGGCGGGTCTTTTAACACCATATACTGCCTATGATCTTGTAGCAGCACTAAAAGAGAACATCAAAGTACCCATCCAAATGCATACACACTATACAAGTGGTGTTGCTTCCATGTCATATTTAAAAGCAATTGAAGCAGGATGTGATGTGGTGGATTGTGCTATTTCACCTCTGGCAATGGGAACTAGCCAGCCTGCTACAGAATCATTAGTAGCAACGCTTCAAGGTACAAAATACGATACAGGATATGATCTAAGAGATCTATCTGAAATCGCAGAATATTTCCGTCCGCTTAGAGATGAGTATCTTTCTTCAGGACTTATGAATACAAAGGTAACTGGCGTTGACATTAACACTTTAATATACCAAGTTCCAGGAGGCATGTTATCTAATCTTGTATCACAGCTAAATCAGGCTGGACAAGAAGATAAATATCAGGACGTTCTTCAGGAAATACCAAGAGTTCGTGAGGATTTGGGTTACCCACCACTTGTTACGCCTACAAGCCAAATTGTTGGTACACAGGCTGTAATGAATGTTGTTTCAGGGGAACGTTATAAAATAGTTCCTAACGAGACAAAAGCACTTGTAAAGGGTGAGTATGGGAAGACACCTGCTCCTATTACGGATGAAGTTGTTAAAAAAATAATCGGTGATGAAGAAAGAATTACTTGCCGCCCAGCAGATTTAATTGAACCAGAACTAGATAAAATCAGAGATGAAATGAAAGAGTATCTGGAACAGGATGAAGATGTATTATCCTATGCATTATTTCCGCAGGTTGCTAAGAAATTCTTTGAATTTAGAAAAGCCGAAAAGTACAAGATAGATCCCGATATGGTTGATTATGATAATAAAGTACATCCCATTTGATTAATCTTAATTCTAAGGGTTATTTTTGTATACTTACAACATGAAGAGGCGGATTACCGCCTCTTTTCATTTAAATAACCGTTGGAAGAGCATTTCATAAAAGTACATAACATAGTATGGGGACTTAACATAAATAAATTGGTTATCAGAACTAAAAAGCAAGAATGAGGTGTAACTATGATAAAATTAGATTTCAAAAACACTAAAAACTTTGTAAAGGATCATGAAATTGAATATTTAGCCCCTTTTATTGAGACGGCTCACTTAGCACTACATCAAAAAAAGGGTGCGGGAAGTGATTATTTAGGGTGGCTAGATCTTCCTATGTCTTACGACGCTGAAGAGTTTGCGAGGGTAAAGGATGCCGCAAGCAGAGTAAGGGATAATTCTGAAGTGTTCATTGTAATTGGTATCGGGGGTTCTTATCTTGGCTCAAGGGCTGCGATAGAGGCTCTTACACATTCCTTCTACAATATGCTACCCAATGAGAAAAGAAATGGTCCTCAAATATTATTTGCAGGTCACCATATTAGCTCTACTTATCTTGCCGATCTGATTGAACTTATTGACCAGAGGGATGTGTCTATAAATATTGTTTCAAAATCTGGTACCACAACAGAACCTGCAATAGCATTTAGAATACTTAAAGAATATATAGAAAAAAAATATGGAAAAGATGAAGCCAGAAAAAGAATATTTGCTACCACTGATAAATCACGAGGTGCTCTAAAAACTCTTGCCGATTCAGAAGGGTATGATAGTTTCGTCATACCTGATGGCATAGGAGGACGTTTTTCGGTGCTTACGGCAGTGGGTTTACTTCCAATAGCTGTGGCTGGAATAGATATTGATGAAATGATGGAAGGCGCTAAAAAGGGTTTTGAGCTATATAAGCAGCCCTTTGAAAACAACCCTTCTTATTTGTATGCTGCATATAGAAACGCTCTATATAGAAAAATGAGAACAATAGAGATAATGGTAAATTATGAGCCTTCTTTACATTATGTTACTGAGTGGTGGAAACAGTTATTTGGGGAAAGTGAAGGTAAGGATGGAAAAGGAATTTTTCCCGCTGGTGTTGATTTTACTACTGATTTACATTCAATGGGTCAGTATATTCAAGATGGTTTGAGAAACATCTTTGAAACAGTACTATACGTTGAAAAACCCAAAAAGGAAATAACAGTTTGTACTGATAAAGAGAATCTTGATAAGCTAAATTACCTTTCTGGCAAAAAACTTGACTTTATAAACAAAAAAGCCATGGAAGGAACTATACTAGCCCACCATGATGGAAAAGTTCCAAGTATACTCATAAATATTCCCCAAATGAACCCATACTATTTTGGACAATTAGTTTATTTCTTTGAAAAGGCTTGTGGGATAAGTGGATACTTATTAGGAGTAAACCCGTTTGACCAACAAGGTGTTGAAGCATACAAGAAAAACATGTTTGCGCTTTTGGGGAAACCAGGTTATGAGCAGGAAAGAAAGCAGCTTGAAAAAAAATTATATGAGTAATGTAAGCGTGCAGTGTAATTATTAAAACGTTTGGCTCTAAACATAATAGAGTTTTTTGTGATGTAACCCCACTATAAGGTGGATATACAATATATGGCGGCAAGTTTTCTCACATACCACAATATATTGTGCAGAAGAATCGGAAATATTTATTAATACAAAATTTTTCAAAAATGAAGCTAAGTGTATCATTTCACTTAACTTCATTTTTTTTAACCAGCTATAATGAACAATCATTATGTTTATTTCCTAGAAT
>DASRMZ010000383.1:0-3082 GCA_035647675.1 Thermoclostridium sp.
GAAATATGTTGCCACAAAAAACAACACAAAAAACTGCGGGAAAATAAGTACAAGTGCGCTCATAAACGGGCCATCAAATATTGAAAGACCGGTTAACGCCCAGCCTGTACCGTAGCCAAGTAAAAATGGAACATATTCAAATAGTGAAACAATAACCAAACCTCCCAGCATTACATAAATATTTTTTAGCCACCAGACAAGCTGTGTCTTCGCAGGAGATTCATATTCCTTCAGGCGCATTTGCCCAAAAAGTCTGACCCCTCCGTTAAACAAGAAAAACAAAAGAAAGAAAGGCAGATACAATAAGAATTGCAGAAAAGGACCTACTGTAAACGGACGCAGGAAAGGCCAGATAAACCTGAGAACAGTATTGAAAAAGCGGTAACCGATAGTTGTTAAACTATACAGTACCCCAAACATAATAACTACCATAATAATGTTTTTTCCTATTATATTCCAGTCAAGCAGCGTCTTTTCCCTATCAAAGGATAAACCCATGTCATACATTGTAACGCAAATCGCTTTTATTCAAAGTATCTGTTGTTAGCTCATAATCTCTGAAATAGTCAAACTCATCATATTTTGCCTGAAGAAGCAGTACATTACGGAATGTAACATTTCCATCCTCATCTTGAACAGGTCCTTCCACTTCTCCGCACTGAATCACGATCGCGGCATGTTCTGGATTTTCAGCTGCAACCGTATACGAGCTCCATGTTCCCATTGAATGACCGGTAATTCCGACTTTATCAGCCAATACATATTCACGCTCTTGAAGCCACCGAAAAGCGGCAGTTCCGCCCATTGAAGAATCAACTATTCCATCTACCTGATCAAAGTTCAGGCTTGAAAAGCTCATAAACATCTTAATACCCCCTAAACCAATGGATTTTTTATGATTACGTAGTCTATCCGTTTAGGTTATTTTTGTTTGCCGACTGTGAAATTACATGGATGTGATTGAAATGCTTTTCTAATTTTACCATACAATGCAGTTATTGGAAACATGAATAGTTGGATCCATAATAAATTTCACGTATATTGTGGCAAAGCCAAGGATGGATTGTATGGCCGCTATTGGAAAGAAGTTTTTGAATTTAATGGAATGAAGTTTTTAGCTACAAGCCAGTGGTATGAGCGGCATAGAGAGCCATTTATACAATGGCTAGCAAGGTTACAGGATAAAAAAAGGCATCCTACGTGAATTCTGCGTGTAGAGTGCCTTGCTGCTTTTATCTGGTTATCATCAACCATCATTATTATGAAAACACTGTTTTAAATAGTATTGCCAGAACTATACTTTGAAAGTTTTAGCAATACAGAAAAACACTAATTACCATATATGCTAATCCTTAGCCATCGTCACTCCTGCCCCAAAGTAAAAAGAAATTGCTGGAAACAAAAGTCAAATAATTCTTGATATTATTCGCGCGTTGGAATACAATGAATTAACAGACTTCTTTAAACTGGAGGTGTTTATTATGGATTATTTATCGGCAAAGGAAGTAGCCCAGAAGTGGAATATATCAAGACGGAGAGTACAACTTTTGTGCGAAGAAGGCAGAATTGAAGGAGCATTTAAACTAAGTGATGTGTGGGTCATACCCAAAGATGCTGTAAAACCTGTAGATAGAAGAAAAACAAGGAAGAAAGCTAATGAATAATGGTATACGATAAATAGTGTCGGAGGATTGATATGAAACCACCTAAGGTATTGGATAATAAAAAGTATAGTGTTGTAGATGAATTAAAGGCGGGACTGAATAAAAGTTCAAAGCTATCAGTTATATCAGCTTACTTTACAATATATGCCTATGCAGAACTTAAGAAGGAGCTTAGCAAGGTGGATAATATGAGGTTCATTTTTACCGAGCCTACTTTTGTACATAAGGACCAAGAGCTTATTAGGGAATATTACATAGAGCGTAGCCCAGAAAAGAAAATGTCCGGAAATGAATTTGAAATAAAGCTTAGAAATGAAATGAAGCAGGCAGCCATAGCCAAGGAATGTGCCCAGTGGTTAGAAAAGAAAGCAGAGATTAAGTCTTTAAGACGAGCAAACCCAGCCCAACCAAGACTTGTTTACATAGAAAATGCTGAAGATAACGTTTCAATAAATGGAACGGTTGACTTTACTTCTGATGGACTAGGTATCACTCCTTCTAACAGATTAGACAGCAATATGTGTGGACTATACTATTAGTTTTTTACAAGCCTTTAATGAGCTGTGGGAGGATGATACTGCCGTTCAAGATGTAAAAGAGAAGGTTCTTGAACAAATGAAGGTTCTTTACAAAGAAAATACCCCTGAGTTTATCTACTTTGTAACCTTATACAATATATTCAATGACTATCTTGACGAACTAACCGAGGATAACATTGTTAAAAGTCGTACAGGTTTCAAGGAAACTCAAATATGGAACAAGCTTTATAAGTTTCAAAAAGATGGTGTTATGGGAGCCATAGATAAGATTGAGAAGTACAACGGATGTATCATAGCTGACAGTGTTGGACTTGGTAAAACATTTACGGCACTGGCTGTAATTAAATACTACGAACTAAGAAATGATAGGGTTCTTGTTATCGTACCCAAGAAGCTTCGTGAAAACTGGACTGTATACACCATGAATGATAAACGCAATATTTTTTCAGGTGATAGGTTCAATTATGATGTCCTTAATCATACAGACCTAAGCAGAACATCTGGTATGTCGGGCATAATTGACTTAGCTACTATCAATTGGTCTAACTATGACCTTGTTGTAATCGACGAGAGCCATAATTTTAGAAACAATCCACCAGTCAAAGGCCGTATCACCCGTTATGAGCGTTTTATGAATGACATTATAAAGGCAGGCGTTAAGACCAAGGTCTTAATGCTATCAGCAACGCCTGTAAACAATAAAATGAACGATATTAAGAACCAGATAGCCTTTATCACGGAGGGCAAGAATGATGCCTTTGCCAGTGTTGGATTAGATAATCTTGAACTTATCCTTAGAAAGGCTCAAGCTGTATTTAATAGGTGGTCTGAACTTCCTGACCCTGAAAGAACAACAGAATCCTTTGTTAATATGATGGA
>DASRMZ010000384.1:0-6013 GCA_035647675.1 Thermoclostridium sp.
GTTATATAATAGCATCGTTCTTTTTTGATATAAAATGAATTATTATCCCTTAAAATCGTTAATTCTTACAGCTATATCTCAAAATAGTAATGGAGTGAAATGGAGTGAATGGTAACTTAAAAGACGAAAAAATTTAAAAAAATTGGTTAATTTAATAAACTACTTTATTTTTTTGTGTTATAATAGTGCGAAAAGTATTTATTTATACTTAATGTAAATTATGTGCTCATTTTGATGAGTGCTTATTAAAATATGGATACGTTAAGTATCTGTGTTGTTAGTAGTTTAGGATAGAAAAGAGGAATTGAAATGTCTGTCAAAAGAATTTATGTTGAAAAAAAACCGCAATTTAGTATTAAGGCTAAGAAAATGAAAAAGGAAATTGTAGAAGACATTGGTGTCGAATCTATTAAGAATATTAGAGTTCTTAATAGATATGATGTAGAAGGTATAACCGATGATGTTTACGAAAAAGCAAAATATTCTGTTTTCTCAGAGCCATTAGTTGATTATTTATATGAAGAAGATTTTCCTGTTAAAAACAATGAGCATGTTTTTGCATTTGAATTGCTGTCAGGTCAATATGACCAACAAGAAGACAGCTTTGCTCAGTGTATTCAACTCATATCCATGGCACAAAGACCAAAGGTTCAAGCAGCAACAGTTATAGTAATTGAAGGGGATTTATCAGGTGATGATCTTAACAAAATAAAAGGATTTTATATAAATCCAGTTGAAAGCAAATTGGCTGGTTTTGAAAAACCCAGCACTCTTCATGAGCAATTCCCTGTGCCTGATAGTGTCCATAATGTAAAGGGCTTTATCAATAGTGATGATAGTGAGCTAAGACAATTATCTTCTGATTTTGGTTTTGCGATGTCTGATGAAGACCTTTTTTTCTGCAGGGATTATTTTAAGAATATTGAAAAAAGAGATCCCACTGTTACTGAATTAAAAGTAATCGATACTTACTGGTCAGATCACTGTAGGCACACGACATTTTCAACACAAATAACAGATGTCACATTTGATAAAGAACCGATTTCACAAAAAGTCTCCGAGGTTTATCAGTTATATCATGATACCCGTAAAAATGTATATAAGGAAAAGGAAAAAGCAATTACTCTAATGGATTTAGCGACACTTGGTATGAAAGAGCTAAAGCGTACTGGGCACTTGCAGAACTTGGATGAGTCAGATGAGATTAATGCATGTAGCATAGTTGTAGATGTTGATATAGATGGCAAAAATGAGCCGTATCTCATTATGTTTAAAAACGAAACACATAATCATCCTACAGAGATCGAACCCTTTGGTGGTGCTTCCACATGTCTTGGGGGCGCTATTCGTGATCCACTGTCGGGTAGATCATATGTTTACCAGGCAATGAGAATTACCGGTTGTGGTGATCCGAGAAAACCGCTTGACCAAACATTACCAGGTAAACTTCCTCAAAGAGTTATAACTACAAAAGCCGCCCAGGGATATAGTTCATACGGAAACCAGATAGGTATAGCAGCAGGTCAAGTAAATGAAATATATCACGAAGGTTATGTAGCAAAGAGAATGGAGCTAGGTGCCGTCATTGCTGCAGTTCCAAAGGCTAATGTAAGAAGAGAGAGACCTGAAGCAGGCGATGTTGTTATTTTACTTGGAGGCAAAACAGGACGTGATGGCTGTGGTGGCGCAACTGGTTCATCAAAAGAGCATACCGAGGATTCATTAACTGAATGTGGCGCGGAAGTACAAAAAGGCAACCCACCGATAGAGAGATATATACAACGTCTATTTAGGGATCCCGAGGTTACAAAGCTGATTAAAAAATGCAATGACTTTGGTGCAGGCGGAGTATCTGTGGCCATTGGTGAACTAGCGGACGGCCTAGAAATTAATTTGGATGTAGTACCGACAAAATATGATGGCCTTGACGGAACAGAGCTTGCAATATCTGAATCCCAGGAAAGAATGGCTGTAGTTGTTGCAAAAGAAGATGCTAAAAAGTTTATAGAATTGTCACATATTGAAAACCTTGAATCCACTGTTGTTGCAAACGTTACTGATACCAATCGCTTAATAATAAAATGGCGTGGCGATCAAATAGTAAATATTAGCCGAGACTTTTTAGATTCAAACGGTGTACAACAAAAAATCAATGTAGCTGTAAAAGAGCCTTCCATAGAGTTTGAAGCTAATGATATGGCTGAAATAGATTTCAAAACAGCATTTAAGAAAAACCTTGAAAGATTGAATGTATGCAGTCAAAAGGGTCTTATTGAAATATTTGATAGCACAATAGGTGCTAACACTGTTTTAATGCCTTTAGGTGGTAAAAATCAATTGGCTCCTGCTGAAGGAATGGCTGCTAAGGTGCCTGTTGAAAATGGCGAAACTAAAACAGGAACATTAATGTCCTTTGGTTTCAATCCAGATATTTCAACTAAAAGTCCTTTCCATGGTGCAATTTACGCTGTAGTTGAATCTGTAGCAAAAATAGTAGCAATGGGTGGAAATTATAGAGAAATACGTTTAACATTTCAAGAATATTTTGAAAAGCTCGGAAAGGATCCAGCTAAATGGGGTAAGCCTTTCAGTGCGTTGCTAGGTGCATTTTATGCTCAAATGAAAATGAAAATACCTTCAATAGGTGGAAAAGACAGTATGTCGGGTACATTTAACGATTTAGATGTACCACCAACGCTGGTTTCATTTGCAGTATGCACCGCAGATGTAACAAAGGTTCTTTCACCCGAGTTTAAAAAAGCAGACAGTACAGTTGTGCTTTTGAACATTAAGAAAGATAAAATTCTTCTTCCTGATTTTGAACATTTAGATAAGACATATTCAGCAGTTCATAAACTAATATCTGACAATAAAGTCTTATCTGCATGCTCCGTAAAGTATGGTGGTATTGCTGAGGCTATAAGTATAATGGCTTTTGGTAATGATATTGGTTTTGTTTCTTTTGAAGATAAAGCCCCAAGAGACTGGTTTTCCACACAATATGGAAATATTATTTTAGAAATATCCACAAAAGAAAATATAGAAGAGCTGTTTAGTGGTTTAGATTATAAGATCTTAGGCCACACAAGCAAAGAACAAAGCATTACAATAAAAGATGCGTACATGGATCTTAATAAACTAAAGTCCTTGTGGCAATCCCCATTGGAGAGTGTTTTCCCAACTTCAGCTAATGAAATAGAGAAAGCACCTTGCAATATAATGTATGATAAGATGCAACCAATACTTCACAGTGTGGTATTTGCTAAGCCTCGTGTGCTAATCCCAGTTTTCCCGGGAACAAACAGCGAATACGACTTAAAAAAGGCATTTGAAAAAGCAGGGGCTACCACGGATATATATATTATGAAAAATATGAATCCTGCAAATATTGAAGAATCTATAAATATAATAAATAAGAAAATCCAAGAAAGCCAGATAATCGTGATACCTGATGGTTTATACTCAGGTGATGAACCTGGTGGCTCAGGCAAATTCATAGCCAATGTATTTCGAAATCCAATATTAGCAGAATCAATAATGGAGTTTTTAAAGGTACGTGATGGATTGATGCTAGGTATTGGAGGTGGCTTCCAGGCATTACTTAAGCTGGGGCTATTACCCTATGGAAAAATCCGAGAAATGGATGAAAATAGTCCTACATTAACATCCAACATAATAGCCAGGAATACATCCTCTCTTGTAAGGACAAAGGTTGTATCTTCATTGTCACCATGGCTATCTAAGACCGTACCAGGAGATATCCATACAGTAGCGCTATCCCACGGAGAAGGTAGATTTGTTGCAAATGATGATGCGTTTGATAAGTTAATCAAAAATGCTCAAATAGCTACTCAATACGTGGATTTAGATGGTAATCCAACATATAACATTGACTTTAACCCCAATGGCTCAATACATGCTGTAGAAGGAATAACAAGCCCTGACGGAAGAATTTTCGGTAAAATGGGACATAGTGAGCGCTATTCGGATGGTACATTTAAAAATATTCCAGGTGAAATGGATCAGAAAATATTTGATTCGGGTGTAGGGTATTTTAAATATTAATGCAGCATCACAAAAAGCAATATAGAAATAGGACCTTGTTTATATAAATTATTAAAACAGTACTCACAATCATCGCCTCTTGCATAGAATATAATGAATAAATTGCATAGGCGATGATTTTTGTGTTATTATTTGAAAAACCTAAAGATATAATAATCCGTGAATATCGGAGACCGAATATTTCAATGCTCTATCCACAAGTTGCCGGGCATGAAAATGTTAATGCAAATATGCTAATGAATATAGCAATCAGAAATGCTGTTATGGATTTGGCTAAATCCCTTCAACAACTTGATTTACCTACTACAATCGATGGGTCGTTCGAAATAAAGAACAATCAAAGGGGAATATTCAGCTTATTATTGATAGGTTTTGCAGAGTTTGGTGGTGCCCATCCTATGACTAAGACTTTATCACTAACCATGGATAACAAAACAGGTGAAAACTACCCTTTAAGTCGGCTTTTCCTTCCCGGATATATGGAGATCATTAACAAAGAAATACAACGCCAGATCACGTTAAGAGAGATACCAATTTTGGATGAGTTTAGTGGGATTTCTCCTAGCCAAGATTACTATGTTTCAGATCATACGCTTATAATATATTACCAGCTTTATGAATTGTCACCATATTACATAGGGTTCCCATATTTTCCAATACCGTTGTATATGCTAAGTAGCGTAATTCCACAAGATGGTATTTTGGATAGACTGAACTATTTTATTTAAATATAAATACTTAATAACCGTCACACATTGCATATTTCTCAGCGTTAATACAAATAATATGACTGAATTTTTTGTGGCAGGTGATGAATATGGGAAATTTAAATGAGGTAAAGATTACCACCCGTGACAGGCTTATGAGGGCATGGGAAAACTCTATGGAGCTAACCCGTGATTTTGAAGTGTATTCAAAAAAAGTGGATGATGAAGAACTAAAAGATGTATTCAAAAAATTTGCAGAGCAAGAGGGGCTTCATGCTTCAAAATTAAGGGAATTGCTTTTAGAACATCAGAAAGAGAATTAAGAATAGCGTTTGTAAAAGCACATTAGCATGGGTGAATTAATTGTATTCACCCTAATTTATTTTGCATGTGTTATTTAGTATGCATTATATAAACAAGCGTTTAAGCGGTGCAGAAAAAATGCTTAAATTAATTCATTTATTGTTACAGTGCACAGCTATATCTCATAATATTAGCGGAATGAACAGTAACCATTTGTTCATTTTGTCTTCTTATTAAGTGTTACGTGTATTTCATCCTCAGAAACAGATATTAATATTTCGATAGGGTAATCCTTTGTGTTTTTAAAACGCATATCTTTTGCACCATATACAACAGCTGCGTCTTTTCCTTCAGGAACATAAGATACCTCCTTGGAGTGGCGATGACGTTCTATTATTTTTAAATCTGCGTCTAAGGCAGCATTATATATTGTAGTACTTACCTGACATACACCACCGCCTGTGCCTTTGCTTTTTTCTCCACTTACAAGTATAGGAGCTTCCTCATACCCTTTCTCCTTGGTTCTTTTTCCTACTGTATCATTGAAAGAAAAGACCTCACCAGCATCTATAATAGTATGGTTTAAATCTTCTGCTGCAATTTTAATATTTTTAACTCTATGTTCATTTTTATCATATAGAGTTGTTGCATAGCTACTAATTTCATTAGAATTTTTAGGCTCAACTGTTGGTGTAGCCTCTATTGTTGGTATTGGTGTATTTGTTAGTGCAATATGGTTATTATCAGGTTCAATATTAGGTTTTTTCTCTTCTATGTCATTCCTAGAACAACCAGTAAAAACGATAAATATTGAAATATAGAAAATTAAGATTCTTGTTTTTTTCCTCATTTTTATCACCCATAGATAGTCTTTGATAAAGGGAACATGATAATTCAAATAATAAAAAGTATTTATTAATATTTTATGAATAAGTAGT
>DASRMZ010000385.1:0-5629 GCA_035647675.1 Thermoclostridium sp.
GTCCGATATGATAGCCCAAAATAAAGCAATTTTTTCATATATTCAACTATTGTTCATTAATACTTTGAGGTATAGCTGTGCACTAACGGAAACGACGCTTCATTTGCAAGAGCTGTATAGTTCCGCTCAGGCAAGCCGAAACTCACAAAAATGCTTTAAAAAATCCTAGTTGCATTTTTGCTCAAACAGTCGGCTTGCGGATCTTCACCCCGACTATACATCTCTAAGCTTCATTTCGCTAATGTTTTCCTTATATTGCACAGCTATACCTCTCTGGTAACATTATTTCAAATAAAAATTTAAAACGTCAAATCTATTGACATACCATTCGAATCTAAATATAATGATGGTGTAGGATGGTAAAACGGAAGCGAACAGTATATTAATACGATTGTGTTGTGTATTTAGTAATGTCTGCTAAAATTTAGTTTTCGCAAAGCAATTTAAGCACTGCGAGCTACTATATATTTTAGCATATATTTAATATATACAGTACATTTGTTTCCAGAAGCCCCTACGGGTTTTTTTTATTACTTTTTTATGGAGGTATAAAACCGTGGGTAAAATTGGAAATTTATCACGAACAGCACTAATTAGAGGACTTTTAATAGTGGCATTGTTATTCGCACTAGCTATTCAAACATCTTGTATGGGTTCCGTTCAGGCTCAAAAAGAAGGAACAATTAAGCTAAAGCTTGCAAGTTTCTTCCCAGGAACTCATCCTGCTGAAACAGAGTTAGTTCAGGGATGGGCACAGGCTATTGAAAAAGCAACAGAGGGAAGGGTAATTATAACAAGTTACCCAGGCGAAACACTTCTTAAGGCTGCAGACATTTACAATGGTGTTGTGGATGGAATTGCAGATATGGGACTTTCATCCTTCTCTTATAATTCCGGGCGCTTTCCTGAAATGGAAGCTTTCGAACAACCTGGTATAGTCTATAAAAATTCAAAATCTGCAAGTAAAACTGCTTGGGAAGGCATACAGGAGCTAAATCCTGAAAGTGTACAGGATACTAAATTACTTATGGTAATAGCTACTGGCCCTGGAGATTTATTCACAAGAAAACCAGTTTATAACCTTGAAGATATAGTAGGGATGCAAATCAGAGCTACTGGGCTCACCGCTGATACTCTTGCATTGACGGGAGCCGTTCCTGTAGGCATGCCGCAATCAGATGCCTACGAATCATTGTCAAAGGGTATTGTAAATGGAAACCTTGCACCCATTGAGGTGTTAAAGACGTGGAAACACGCTGAAGTTACAAAGCACCTTACTAGAACTCCATTCCTTTATAACAATTTATTCTATATAACAATGAACCTTGATAAATGGAATTCCATACCTGAAGATATTCAGAGCATAATAACTGAGATCTCTTTAGAATATCAAGACAAGGTAGGAATAGGGCTTTGGGATAGGCAAAATGAAGCTGCACTTAAATGGGCAGTTGAAGAAGAGGGAATAGAGATAATTGAACTGTCTGAAGAAGAGACACAAAGATGGATCCAAAAGGTTATGCCAATGCAGGAAAAATACACTGATAAAAATGGTGAAACAGGTAAAAGAGCATTAGAAACAACAATGAGGCTTGCTGAAAAATACAACAATAAATATTGATCTCAACATTTAAATAAATCAATCTAGGGGGAATAATGCATGCAAAAGTTTGAGAGCATTGTTGGTAAAACGAGCCATATATTAAATAACATTGCTGGTTGGGGAATTGCTTTGACTATGGTATTAATAGTTGTAAATATTATTTTAAGGGCTTTATTTAGTCTTCCTATTAAAGGTGTTTATGAAATCTCAGGATATATAACAGCACTTGTTGTGGCTTTTACTCTTGCTCAATGTGCTTTAGAAGGTGCACATATTGCAGTAGGAATTTTTACAGATAAATTAAATCCAAAAGCTCAATTAGTGATAAACACAGTTTTTGGTTCAATAATAATAGCTTTTCTTTTCCTTGTAGGTATACAGGTTTTTTCCAATGGGGTTACTGTAATGAAAAGCGGTGAAGTTTCACCCACAGCGCAAGTTTCGTTTTATCCTTTTATTTTTATGGTATCGATAGGCTTCTTTGTTTTATGTGCGGCCGAGATTTATAAAACTATTAAGGGGGTAAAAGAAAAATGACACCAGAGGTTATAGGTCTTATTGGAATTCTTATTATGCTTATACTTATAATATTGAAGGTTCCCATTGCTTATTCTATGTTTATTGTGGGCTTTTTGGGCTTTGCAGTAATAGTTACCCCGAATGCGGCACTTTCAATGGTTGGAACGGAAATATTCTCGAATTTTTCATCATATACGCTTAGTGTAATACCTATGTTTGTATGGATGGGGTTTATAGCATATTACTCTGGAGTTGGAACAAATCTTTACGCCCTTGCAAATAAGCTTTTGGGCAGACTTCCAGGTGGTCTTGCTATTGCTACACAAGTGGCATGCGCAATATTTGGAGCAATTTGTGGTTCTAATACCGCTACAGCAGCCACAATAGGAGCAATTGCAGTTCCAGAGATGAAAAAGTATGGTTATGATGATTCCTTGTCAACGGCAAGCGTTGCTGCTGGTGGAGCTTTGGGAATACTAATACCACCAAGTGTTATATTTATACTTTACGGTGCGGCGACCGAGCAATCCATAGGAAAGCTCTTTATCGCTGGAATAATCCCTGGAGCTTTATTAATGTTGTTATATATGTTGACAATTTACATACTTGTGAAAAAAGATCCATCACTTGCGCCCCTTGCAGACAAAGATACAATGGTGAGAAGTGGTACCATACTAAAGAGCGGATTAGTTGAGATAATCTTTACATTCTGTGTTTCTTTAGGCGGTCTTTTTGCTGGGTATTTTACACCAACTGAAGCTGGTGCTGTCGGTGCTGGAAGCATACTATTGATAACAGTTTTAAGAAGAAAGTTGGAGTGGGATGGCTTCAAAAAGTCTTTAATAGACACAACAAGAACAACAGGAATGATTATGTTACTTGTTGCTGGAGCCATGGTTTTTGGGCGATTTATAGCTGTTAGCAGGTTACCCTTTGAAATGGCTAATTGGGTTTCAAACCTTGCTTTACCGTCATTTATAGTATTAGCATTAATACTGATTATATATGCCGTTTTAGGCTGTTTCATTGATGCGCTTGCATTGATATTGCTTACTGTACCCATTTTTTATCCTGTTGTAGTTAACATATTAGGCTATAATCCAATTTGGTTTGGAGTTATTATTGTTATGGTAGTAGCAGCAGGTGTTATTACACCACCTGTAGGAATGAATGTCTTTATAATTAAAGGCGTAGCAAAGGATGTACCGCTTGAGAAAATATTCAAAGGAATATGGCCATTCCTTTTTGCACTTGTAGCATGTATAGTTATATTGATTATCTTTCCACTGCTAACTACATTTTTGCCCGATTTAATAGGGTAACATAGGTGGATGTTTTTCGTGTAATACTTATAGATGTTTTTTGTGCAATATTATAGTTGTATTAGATAGATGTATTAGGATGTTTGTAGTCCTAATACATCTTTTTATTTAAAAGCAAAGATTAAGAATTGTGTAGCGGTACGTATAATATTTAATATATCAAAATGCTAGATCAATGTTCACTCCTTGTACAATGTTATTATATTACTAGACAGGGTAAGATGATGTGTATATGAAACAAAAAAAGTATGAGTAAATACTGAAGTATATAAAAAAACTGGAGGTGCAATAATGAAAAGGATGATAAAAGATAAGGTAAAAGGCTATAGAACCACCGATGGTGCTGGAGTGAGCTTAGTTAGGGTTTTAGGGAAGAGTACAGTTGAGATGTTTGACCCCATCTTAATGCTAGACTCCTTTGACAGTACAAACCCTGAGGAATATACAGCAGGGTTTCCAATGCATCCACATAGAGGGATAGAGACTATAAGTCTTCTTGCTAATGGAAATATGGTTCATAAAGATAGTGTAGGTAATGAAGATGGAATCACAGATGGTGAGGTGCAATGGATGACAGCAGGAGCTGGGATATTACATGAAGAAAAACTACCTGCCTCTGATAAGCTTCTTGGAGTTCAGCTTTGGTTAAATATGCCTAAGGAATATAAAATGGCTCCACCAGAATATCAAAGTATAAAGAAAGATGAAATAAAAGAAATTTCTATCGATGGAGGAACTTTAAGACTTATAAGTGGACAATATAAGGAGCATACAGGGTTCACCGGAAAGTATTTGCCGCTAGATTATTATCATATATTGTTAGAAGCAAATAAAGAATTTACTATTGAGACTGAACAAGACAAATCGGTAATGGTGTTTTTATTAGTGGGAAATGCCAAGGTAGCTGGAGAAACCATAAGTGAGAAAACAGCAGTTAAATTAACCGATGGCGATACATTAGAAATAGAATCCCTTGAGGAAGCTGTACAAATTTTATTTATAAGCTCCAATAAATTAGAAGAACCGGTATCTTGGGGTGGACCGATAGTGATGAACACCAAAGAAGAACTGGACTTGGCATTTAGAGAGCTAAGAGAAGGAACCTTCCTAAAATAATACAAAGATGCTAACATACACAGGAGACGCCAGACCAAGTGGAGTGCTAACGCGAAATTTACACAGTCTGACGGTTCTTTTGTGTTATTTTATACGAGGCACGAATAAAAAAGCTTAATTGCCATATAATTCATGATAATATAATCACATAGTAACTATATACAACCAAATATAACCAAAACGAACCGTTGGTTCTTGGATATAAATGGATTAAGTATATGTCTCTTTGTGCGATTGTAAAAGAACAATGTAACAAAAACCTTATGAAAGGAATGATATTTTATGTGTAAAACAAAAAATCCAATCTGGGCAATTTATATAATTTCATTAGTAGCAATAATGCTTTCAATTTGCACTGTATTCTCTTTTGCTTATGGAACTCCAGAACGTGATGAAAAAACAGACACTTTTTTTTGGTTCGTCGCAGATGATGTGCCAAGATTAATTTCAGCTGATTGTACTAGTATTTTAACTCAATATGCGATGATATCAGGACAATATATAGGATTTCATGAAGCTAATAAATTTGCATACACTGAGTGTTACTCTGCATTTGACGATATCGATATAATATATGGATTTGATGTAGAATACTATAAGGGTAGTACATATTTAGGAGAAGCATCATTTGAGAGCTGTTCATGTGATAGTCATTTACTTGATGGTGACTGGGATTCTTGGCAATGCAGGGATGCTGATGCAGAAGGATTACTTGGAGAAGGAATAGGCACTTATTACGCTAAAGCATCGACTACCTATGTTGTAGATGATTCAATTAATGTACATACATTGCTTAACTCAGTTTCGTTCACAGTTGACTAAGAAACATAATATTAATGTTATTAAGATGGGAGTGTTAAATTATGAGAAAACTTAAGGCAAATAAAATAATTTTTGTAGGTTTGTTGGTAGTTTTTTGCTTAACAATAGCTTATAGTTTAGCTATTGCCAGCAGTGGATTTGGTGAAAATATCGGAAACATTTTTAAAAAATATAAAGTCAATCAGAATACTGATGAAGATACTGTAATAGCTAAATTTGGGAATTTAACTATTACCAGAAATGATAT
>DASRMZ010000386.1:0-10158 GCA_035647675.1 Thermoclostridium sp.
TATACACACTAATGCATAATTATGCAACACCTTATATAAGGCTTTTGAGATGTAACTATAAACAATATTAGCTGTACAATATGTAACGGCAAATAGTTACTGTTCATAGCTATATCTCAAAATATTAATGGAGTGAACCGCAACGTGAAATTACAAAGGAGAAGATATTTTGATTATAATGGGTATTGACCCGGGGTTTGCGCTTACGGGATATGGAATTTTAAAGTATATAGGTAACCATTTTGAGGTTATGGATTACGGTGTCATTACCACAAAGCCAGACATTCCGCATCCCAATAGACTTTTAATACTTGAAAATGGTCTTGTTGATATTATAGATAAACATAAACCCGAAGTTGTGTCAATTGAAGAGCTTTTCTTCAACAATAATGCTAAAACAGCACTTAAGGTAGGACAAGGCAGGGGAGTGGCTCTTTTGTGTGCTGCTAGGGCAGGACTACCTGTTTACGAATATACACCTATTCAAGTCAAACAGGGTGTTACAGGGTATGGAAGAGCAGATAAAAAGCAAGTTCAACAAATGACTAAAGTAATTCTTGGGTTATCAAAAATTCCAAAGCCTGATGATGCTGCAGATGCGCTTGCTATTGCTATATGCCATGCCCACAGTTTCAGTTCCATGAATAAAGTACTAAATTCTTTAAAAAAGTAATGCAATTTGTAATTGTTACTCATTCCAAAATGAACAGGAATGATTAATATGAAGGCACACACAATAGAAGGCTTTTGTGATACAACACTAATAAATATTAGCTTTGCAGATGAAGCGTAGTTTCCGTTAGTGTGCGTAGCTATATCTCAAGATATTAATGGAGTGTACAGTAATCAATATATGTTACGGCGGTATGTGAAATATGTAGCATCGCAAAATGCTTAACAAAAAAAAAGGGGAATTTTAAATGATTTCATACATAAAGGGTATATTGCAAGCAAAGGGAAATGATTTTATTATTGTTGAAACAGGGGGTATAGGATATAATATTACTGTTCCGATTACCGTTTGTGAAAATATACCAGAAACGGGTTCAGAGGTTAATGTACATACTTATCTTCATATACGTGAAGATAGTTGGACAATATATGGTTTTATATCAGAGGAAGAGCTTAAAATGTTCAAAAGGCTGATAACAGTTTCGGGTATTGGTCCTAAGGTGGCTATATCTTTAGTATCTTCAGTATCACCATCACAGTTTGTACTTGCAGTGTTAACCGACGACCTTGACTGCCTTACAACAGCTCCTGGGATTGGCAAAAAAACAGCCCTACGTATTATCTTTGAGCTTAAGGATAAGTTGAAAAAGGAACAAGGAAAGGAAATGAAGGGCCTTTCTTTAAATATCGAACAGAAGACTGAAAATAAATATAATGATGCTATCGGAGCATTAATGATGCTTGGTTATTCAAATCAAGATTCAAATAAGGCAGTATCTTGCATCTACAGTAGTGAAATGGATTTAGAAACTATTATACGTGATGCATTAAAAGGTATGGCTGATTAAGCAAAAAATTAATACACAGATATGGAGGCGTTTCGTTTGGATGATAGACTGGTAGGCGGTAACATTAACATTGAGGATTCTGATGAGCCCGGTCTTAGGCCAAGGTCTTTCAACGAATACATAGGACAGGATAAAGTAAAGGATAATTTGATGGTCTTTATTGAAGCTGCCAATCAAAGAAAAGAATCCCTTGATCATGTGCTTTTATACGGCCCTCCTGGTCTTGGTAAAACCACGTTAGCAGGGATAATCGCCTCAGAGATGGGTGTGAGTTTAAAGATTACTTCAGGACCAGCCATTGAAAAACCCGGCGATTTAGCTGCTATCCTTACAAATCTTGGTCAATTTGATGTTTTGTTCATAGATGAGATCCATCGTTTAAATCGTACAGTTGAAGAAATATTGTATCCAGCAATGGAAGATTATGCTTTGGATCTTATTATAGGGAAGGGGCCTAGCGCTCGTTCTATACGTCTTGATCTTTCAAAGTTTACACTTATAGGTGCAACAACAAGAGCAGGTCTTCTTACTTCCCCTCTAAGAGATAGGTTTGGTATCATTAATCGCTTAGAACTCTATTCTAATGAGGAATTAAAAAGTATAGTACAACGCTCGTCTAAAATACTAAATATTAGTATTGACGAAAAGGCTGCAATGGAAATTGCCGAGAGATCGAGAGGTACTCCAAGAATAGCAAACCGCCTTTTAAAAAGGATAAGGGATTTTGCTCAGATACGTTCAGATGGTGGGGTTGATCTTGAAATTACAAAATACGCACTCCATGCTTTGGAGGTGGATGAAAGAGGACTTGACCGTGTTGACAGAAACTTACTATTATGCATGATTGAAAAGTTTGACGGAGGTCCTGTGGGGCTTGATACCATGGCAGCCGCTACTGGTGAAGAAGCCGACACAATAGAGGATGTTTATGAGCCATATTTGATTCAGTTAGGCTTTTTACAAAAAACACCACGGGGTAGAAAAGTCACCTTATCGGGGTACCGGCATTTAAATATTGAACCTAAGCAAGATGATCAAATTAGCATGCTGTAACAGTTTCAACTGTTAAACATCAAAAGGAGGATTGTAGGGATGGGTATAACTGTAGGAATAATTGGTACTGGAAACATGGGTGGTGCCATTATAAAAGGGCTTTGCGGTGCAGAGGAAGCATATAAAATATTTGCATATGATATAAACACTCATTTAACTCAGCAATTAAGTCATGAATACTCAATAAAAGTAGCATCGTCAATTCAAGAGCTTACTTCAAAATGTAATGTTGTAATTATGGCGGTAAAGCCGCAATACATAGAAGAACCTTTATATGAATGTGCTAAAGTTTTAAGTCAATCCACTTTGTTCATATCTATAGCTGTAGGAATTCCTATATCCTACATGGAGAAAATATTGGGCAATGACAAGAAAATAGTACGTGCAATGCCAAATACTCCAGCTCTCGTGCGGGAAGGCATTACAGTTGTTTCTTTTGGAGAAAATGTATTACCTAATGAAAAAAAACTAGCTACAGATATTTTTAAATGTGTAGGTTGTGTGGAGGAGCTGGATGAATCATTGATAAGTGAGGTAACTGCACTTACATCAAGTAGCCCAGCTTATGTTTATATGATGATTGAAGCCATGGCAGATAGTGCAGTACAAACGGGTATTGCGCGCGATATTTCCTATCGTCTTGCGGCACAAGCAGTTTTGGGTTCAGCACGAATGGTGCTTGAAACTCAACAGCATCCTGCTCAGTTAAAAGATATGGTATGCTCCCCTGCAGGAACTACTATAGAAGCGGTTTTGACATTGGAGGAAGAAGGCTTCAGAAATGCAATTATGAAAGCTATGAAAGCTTGTACAGAAAAAGCTTTAGAAATAGGTCGAGGTAGCGCTAAATGAAAGAAGTTGAGATTTATACAGATGGGGCATGCTCAGGAAATCCAGGTGCAGGCGGATGGGGTGTAGTCCTAATATACAAGGGCATAGAGAAAGAATTGTCGGGTTATGAAGCACAAACAACTAATAACAGAATGGAATTGACAGCAGTAATTGAAGGCTTGAAGGCCTTGAAGAAGCCTTGCCATGTCAAGGTATATAGTGACAGTGCATATGTAATAAATGCATTACAAAAATGTTGGCTTGAGCAGTGGAAGATGAATGGATGGGCAAGAGGAAAAAAGAAGGAAGAGCTTAAAAATACAAACCTGTGGCAGGAGCTTGACAGCTTAATACAAAACCATCAAGTGCAATGGTTCAAAGTAAAAGGACACTCTGATAATGAATATAATAATCGTTGTGATAAGCTTGCAACTGGTGAAATTGCAAAAGTCAGAAAAGGAGACAATTAATGAATTATTATGAAAAGACCATTAAAGAGGAGAGGAAATATACCGGAAATGTTATTAATGTTGATAAGCTAACGGTATTACTGCCAAGTGGTAAAGAGGCAACAAGAGATATAGTTAGGCATCCTGGTGCGTCTGCTGTGGTTGCAATTACTGAAGAGGGAAAAATGGTTATGGTCGAGCAGTATAGGAAACCAAACGACATGATTTCCCTTGAAATTCCTGCCGGTAAGCTTGATGAGAATGAGTTGCCTGAAATATGTGCAAAAAGAGAGTTAAAAGAGGAAACAGGTTACATTGCTGGAAATGTCAAAAAAGCTTTTACCGTGCATTCTTCACCTGGTTTTTGTGATGAGGAGCTTCACATATTCTACGCCACCGATTTGATTAAAGAAAAAGCATGTCCCGATGAGGGAGAATTCATATCAACTATGGAATATTCAATTCCCAATTTATTGCAAATGATTACAAAAGGTGAAATAACAGATGCCAAGACCATAATTGGTATTTTTTTTGCTGATAGAATTAGAAAAGATGAGTATAAGTTAAGTTAAGTTTGCATAAATATGAATTAAGTGGTAAATTTATATTTATAACAATAAATAATTACTATTTCCAAGCTAATACAGATTTATTGTGGGCAATCTTTGTTGAAGCATTTTGTGGTATTACATAGCAGGATGTTCTATTAACTATACATTTGCATCTTAAGTATACTAAGGCTTTTGTGATGTAACATTGCAAAACACCCACGCTTATGAGACCTTGACAGTATATACCCTCGATTAGAACCCAACTAATATAAAGCTTTTGCATCTTACCTTTGCAAAAGCCTAATTATAGTAGAAGGATTGCTAATTTTATAAATATTTCCGAAGTAATCTCATGAACAAGGTAATTGTTGTATAAAGAATTAGGGGTGAGTAACAAATGGAGAAACTTGTTGAAGCTTTTATTCAATACTTAAGAGACGAAAAGAAACTCTCACAAAACACTCTCTTGTCTTACAAAAGGGATATAGAGCAATATCTTACTTTTTTGCATAAAGAGGATGTTGAAAATATACAGCAGAGCAATAAGAAAATTGTTTCCAACTACATTACTTATCAGAACAACCAAGGAAGGGCGATTACGACGATATCTAGAAGTCTTGCCTCCATACGCGCATTTTATAGGTTTCTTATTTCTAATGATTTTATAAAAAACAATCCAACAATAGGAATTGAATCTCCTAAGGTAGAGAAAAAAATCCCACAGATATTATCCGTTGAAGAAGTTGAGATTTTATTAAGTCAACCAAAGAAAAGAGGACTTAAAGGCATTCGTGACAAGGCTATGCTTGAATTGCTATACTCAACAGGTATTAAGGTTTCAGAGTTGATTTCGCTGGATGTATCTGATATTGATCTTAAACAATGCATTTTAGAGTGTTGTCATAGTACTAAAGACCGTACAATTCCTATAGTTAAAAAATGCATCAATACAATGGAAGATTATCTTGAAAAAGTCAGACCATTTATGATTAAAGATAAAAATGAACAGGCTCTATTTGTTAATACAAATGGGAACAGGCTTACGCGTCAGGGGTTTTGGAAGATTGTAAAATATTATACATCAATATCCAGCATTGATAAGGAAATAACTCCACATACATTAAGGCATTCCTTTGCAGTGCATCTTGTTCAAAAGGGTAAAAACTTAAAAGATGTTCAAAAAATGCTTGGTCATTCAGATATCTCCACTACTCAGGTTTATATGCAAATAGTCAATGATAATATGTAACACTGGCAGGCTGGAAAGATTCCCATTTTAATAGCAATAAATGAGATTACAGTTCACTCATTTTTCAAAAGTTGCAGTGTACGGGTTTATTATGGTATATTATAGCTTAAGGATAATTTGGGTTTGGAGGGAAAAGTCTTGCCGCCAAAAACACAAAAGAAAAAAACTACTAAAAAAGCAAGCAATAATACATACAAAAATTCCAGGACAAAAAAAAGAGTGAATGCAAATAGTAAAAGCAAAAACAAAAGAAGTACAAATAATAAAAGTACGCAAGGCAAAACTATGAGCATTAGTAAAAAAAGACGGCATAAAGAGTTTATGGGAATTATGATTATTGCTGCCAGTATACTGTTTGCATTAAGCATATACTATAAAAATCTAACTGGCCTTTTTGGCGAGATAATTTTGCATTTGTCCACTGGAATGTTTGGTTTTATAGCGTATTTTTTGCCTCCACTTATTTTTGTATATGGGTTTCTATTAATATTTTATCCTCAAAAATCTCAAATCAGAAATAGAATGCACTTGTTTTTGTTGCTGTTAGTTTTAATAGGTGCGATTTTTAATACAGGTTCATATAATAAATCAGATTATGTCAATATGACATTCTTTCAGTATCTAAAGTTCTTTTATCAGCAGGGGAGAAGTGTATCCACAGTTCCTTACGTATTAAATGGTGGTGTTTTTGGTGGATTTATAAGCGTTCCGTTGTGTCTAATACTCCAAAAGACAGGGACATTTATTGTGCTAGGAGCCTTTAGTATTATTATTGCAATGGTAATAACGGATATTTCTTTGAAAAGGTTGGCTGTCAATACCGTAGAGAAAGCTAAAACCATAAAAGAAAGTGCGTCCAATAGGTTCTTTGAAAGTGAAGATATAGAAACGGATAAGCCGATTTTTATAAAAGAACTTGATGAGCCTTCCATTATTGATAATAATAGCAAGGTTAACATTAATAGACACAAGGTGGTTGATTTTCCACTTATGCAACAACAAAAAGAAGCTGCGAAAGCAGAAGTGGATCAGCAAATACCAATACAGGTTGTAAGTAAAAAAACAAAAAAGCCGGCTGAAAAAAAAGGAAATACACCTTTAGAGGATGCTTCTTTAAAAGATATTCGCAAGATAGCCATTAATGATGGTGAATACCAGTTTCCACCATTTTCTTGTATGAATGAGCCAGACGGTGGACTTAATACAAGAAGAATAAAGACAACTGCTTTGGAAAATGCAAAGAAGCTTGAAGAGACACTTGATAGTTTTGGAATAAATGCACAAATAATAAACGTAGCTGTAGGACCTGCGTTTACTCGCTATGAGCTACAACCTAGTCCGGGCGTTAAAGTAAGTAGAATTGTTAATTTGACAGATGATATTGCCCTTAGCTTAGCTGCACAAGGCATACGTATCGAAGCACCTATCCCTGGCAAGGCTGCAGTTGGAATAGAGGTGCCAAATCCAGAGGTTGCTCCCATTATGTTGCGTGAAGTGATTGAAACTCCTGATTTCGTCAAGTTTAAATCAAAACTTGCGGTTGGTTTAGGAAAGGATATAACTGGAGACAATGTAGTTGTTGATTTGGCAAAGATGCCACATATGTTGATCGCAGGTGCAACTGGCTCAGGTAAAAGTGTGTGTATTAATTCTATTATTGTTAGTCTACTGTATAAGGCTACACCTGAGGAAGTAAAGCTACTAATGATTGATCCTAAGGTGGTGGAGCTCGGAGTATACAATGGAATTCCACATTTATTGATTCCTGTTGTCACAGATCCATCCAAGGCAGCTGGAGCGTTACAATGGGCTGTAATGGAGATGACTACACGATACAAGCTTTTTGCTGAAAAAGGAGTTCGTGACCTAGCAGGCTACAACAAGGAAATAATAGAAGAAGAGGATGGGCAAAAGCTACCTCAAATAGTTATAATAATTGATGAGCTTGCAGATTTAATGATGGTTGCTCCTCATGATGTAGAGGATGCTATTTGTCGGTTGGCACAAATGGCACGTGCTGCAGGAATGCACCTTATAATTGCGACACAGCGTCCATCGGTAAATGTTATTACCGGTGTTATTAAAGCTAATATCCCGTCAAGGGTATCGTTTGCTGTTTCATCTCAAGTAGATTCTCGTACAATACTTGATATGGGAGGCGCTGAGAAATTACTTGGTAAGGGTGATATGTTGTATTACCCTGTAGGCATGCAAAAACCAATACGAGTTAAAGGGTGTTTTATATCTGACAAGGAAATTGAACGTGTGGTAGAGTATATAAAAAACCAAATAATAGCTAAGTATGATGAAGACATTATTGAAAAAATAACTGCAAAAAATGAAGGGGTAGAAAACCCTGAATTTGAAGCCGATGAGCTACTCCCGCAGGCAATAGAGATGGTCATTGATGTAGGGCAAGCATCTGTATCGCTTGTGCAAAGACGAATGAGGGTAGGCTACGCTCGTGCAGGAAGGATAATAGATCAAATGGATGAAAGAGGAATTATAAGCGGTTTTGATGGGAGTAAGCCAAGGCAGGTACTTATCACTAAAGAACAATGGGAAGAAATGAAAATGAATAGTTAAGATTGAATACATAAACCATTGTATTTTGGAGGATAAGGCATGAATGTTCCATTAATTTTTATAGCTTTGATAGTTTGTTTATTTACAATATATATGATGAATCGCTTTGTTAGAAGACCTGGCATTTTCACAATTCTTATTTTGATTATACAGTTTCTTTCAGCCACTATAGTTGTTTTTTCTCTTTTTGAAAACGTTTTTACAACACCACAAATTGAGCTTGCAATTATTGTGTGTGGTATTATAATACCTTTTAATATTGTTTTATTTGATTACATCAAAATGAAAAGAAAAATAAAGGGTAATGGTATCAACGCACATCTTATAGAAAAAAAGAAAAAACAGGAGAAACAGAAACTAAATATTTCATACTTCTTAGAAAATGCCGATGCTTATAAGGAAGAAATTTCTGCTCTTACTGTTTTTGAATCATTAGATATTAATGATAAGAAAATTTCCAATAGTATAAAAAGACAGTTAATCCTATTAAAAAAATTGATTGGTAATAAGAGATACGAAATAGCCGCCTTGAAATATAGGTTCCTATTTGGAATATTACCTCAATCAGCTGAAATTGCATACAATACGGGTTACTTGTATTGTATTATAGGTAAATATCATCAAGCCCATAAAATCCTTAACAAGGCGTTAAGACTGGCCAAAAAAGAAAAGAATTATAACAATAAGCAATCATCCGACCATGGGCAGGAGCTATTAAACATGATTTTGTTTTACAATGGCTACGCTCTTTATTATATGGGCAGATATGACCAATCTATTAGCTGTTTCCAAAAGGTTCTAAGTAATAATCCTGAATTAGCAGCTGCTAATAAAAATATTGCAAGAGCTTATTTAGCTATGGATATGACAGACAGGGCTATTGAATATCTAGAAAGAGGAAGCCTGGATGATAAGGATGATTTAGTTAGAATTATATTAGGTAGTATGTATTATAAAAAGGGTGATACTACCAAGACTATTAAAGTGTTAGGCGAAGTGGATGTTGCAGATATCAAGCAAATTGATGCAATAAAGTACAAAGGTAAAGCAGCTCTAAAGGAGAACGCATTTGAGCTTGCTGAACAATGCTTTAGGAAGCTTATAGAGCTTGAACCCACCGAGCCATTGAACTATTATCATCTTGCATTATCTCAAAGGGAGATGAAGAATAAAGAAGAGGCGCTTAAAACATACCAAAAGGGTTTGTACTATATTCCTAATAATAGCATGCTTGTTTATAACGCGGGAACGTTGTTAGATGAGCTTGGCGATAAAGAACAAGCCGTGCAGTACTTGTATCAATCTATTGAGACAGAAGAGACTGTGCTGGAGGCATATAATCATTTAGGTGTCTTGTTGGGGCAGTTAAACAGGTTCCGTGAGTCTGTTCAAGTATTTGATAATGCTCTTAAAATATTCGGAGGGTCTTACCAGCTATACTATAATCGTGGTATTGTTCTTGAGATGTCAAGGCGCTATGAAGATGCAGTTATTTCCTTTGAAAATGCATATGAAATTAAAAAAACTGATCAAGTATTGATCTATCACTACACAGCAGTTCTTTTAAAAACTCGTCAATACACAAAAGCCTTAAAGATTTATAAAAATTCATTGATAAACTATCCTGAAGATGCTCAAATATATTTTGGTTTGTCAAAAATATATGCATATATGGGAGAAAAGGATATAGCAGTGGAATTGCTGCAAAGGGTATTGGAATGTGACCCCACATATTTAACGGAAATAAAGAAAGAACCCGAATTTAAAATCCTATACAGGCATAAAGGATTTCAATCTCTAATGGTGTCCTAATTTAGGATTTCTATTGACAGGTAACCAAAGAGATATTAATGGTGTCAAAGATAGAATATTGCTACTGGAATATTTATGATATAATATCCTCGTTACCGAGGATATTA
>DASRMZ010000387.1:0-4858 GCA_035647675.1 Thermoclostridium sp.
ATGTGAATATTTCGGTGTGTGAGTGCACCTTGACCGTTTGACGTTGTGCACTCTTTCCGCTGAAATTTGGCACAGCGTCCGGGGCTAATGTGCACGGCTTGATGAAGGGGGTTTAGGTGCCGGTTGCCCGACACCAGATCCCAGAGGTTGAAATTAATCCGTAATCCCTTTTTTCTTACGCATGGAGTCCCCCTCAATGACAATTTTGTATGAGTCGTGAACAATTCTGTCGCAGATAGCGTCGGCCAAGGTCGGCTCACCGATTCTCATATGCCAGCCGGCAATATCAAATTGGGAACAGAAAATCGTTGATGCTTTCTTGTGCCTGGCCTCGACAATTTCAAGAAGGTCTCGAGCTTCACTTTCTTTGAGAGGAAACAGGAGCCACTCGTCTAGAATCAGCAACTTCACTTGTTTGTACTGTTTGATAACCTTGCGGTAGGTTCCTTCACCTCGGGCAATGGCCAATTCATTCAATAGTTCTGGTAGCCTTATGTACTTGACAGTGTAGAAGTTGCGGCTAGCAGCCATTCCAAAGGCGTTAGAAAAAAAGGTTTTTCCGCTGCCTGTTGCTCCGAGAATAACCACATTGTGATATTCCTGGATGTAGTTGCAGGTAGCAAGGCGGATTATTTGTGACTTATCAAGTTTGCGATCTGGATGATATTCAATATCCTCAACGCATGCTCCGCTGATAGCATAGTCGGCTTTTTTGATGAGTCTTGCCATCCGGTTGTTTTTCCGTACTGCCCACTCTGCGTCCACAAGCAGACCAAGCCGTTCTTCAAACGCTAATCCATGAAAAGAGCTGTCCTTGAGCTGGTCGCGTAGTGCCTGTGCCATTACACTGAGCTTCATTTCATGCAGTTTAGTTACGGTATTGTCGTTTAGCATTATTTATCCCCCCGTTTGTAGTAGTCGGCACCACGAGTAAAACCATACTGGGATACCTCGGGGGGTGTTTCCGGTTCAGTTTTGTTGTCAAGTAGCTTGTCCTGTCCGGATTTTAAAATAGCTTGTACATTTTTGAGGCTTGGTCGGACGGTATAGGTAAGCGTCTTTGCACAGGCAGCTTCCAACCGATTGACGGAATACTTGTCTGCTAGTTTGAGTAAAGCCATACAGGACTTGTACCCTTGCTGCTCTACCTTGTTGGCGCTAAGGAAAAAGCGAATAACAGCAGCTGTGTTTTCTCCGACCTTTTCGGCCCAATTGATAAATCTTTCCCCATTCCATTCTACGTACTTCTGATGGTCTAAGGGCATATGTGCTTCAATCGTGCAGTATTGGCCACTACGTCCATACAATCTGGGATGTGAAGCTATCCGGTTACCCCCAAAGAATACCTCAACGATGTTTTTCGTAAGTCTGATGTCCACTTTTTGCTTTATGTATTCATACGGAACCGAATAATTTTGAGAATCGACGCTTACATGGTAGTTGAACTGGACGGTAGCAACTTTCCATGTGGCTAATTCAAACGGCTTGGGAGGCAGTGGTAACAGAAATGGCCTTTCTTCTTCGAATAATGTGGCTCTACTGCCGTCTTTCTTCTGAAAAGATTTGTTATTGAACTCCATTAGCTTTTCTTTAATGGCTACATTTAGTTCTTGCAGGGAAAGAAACTGTTGGTTCCGAAGCGCCGCCAAGATCCATGTAGAGATAATCCCCACGGAGCCTTCGACAGTGGGCTTATCTTTGGGAGCCCTTACCCGGGCAGGGATGACGGCTGTGCCGTAATGCTCTGCTAATTCCAGATAAGTCTTGTTGATGGTTACTTCGCTTCGTGAATGTTTGGTAACCCCTGTTTTAAGGTTATCTGGGGTAAGAATGCGTGTTACTCCGCCCCAAAAGCTGTATGCATTAACATGAGCTGTAGTCCAACTCTCCTGGTTCTGTGACATAAACCCCTCCACGTAAGCGTACCCGCTGTATGAGAGGGCTGCGACAAACACAGAGACATCGATCAGTTCACCTGTGTCAGTGTTTATGATATGGGCATACTGACCGGCCCAGTCCACCTCCATGATCTCTCCAGGCTTTCGGTTAATGTGCATGGTTGCTTTGGTGCTTTTAGCGAAGTCACTGTAGTATTTGTTAAATTGGGTGGATTTGTAGGGGACTTCACCAGCCTCACGGCATTGATCGCAATATTCCACCCACAACAAACTAAGTGTCACACCGCTTTTGGCCATTTCACGATGGATGTACTCATAATCTGGCATTTTGTACGTTGGTTTCGTCTCCCCAGGTGGGAACAACTTCTCGGAAAGCTCTTTGTTGGTTATGTCGTCAGGCAACGGCCAACTGATCCGACAAGCTGCAGCTCGCTGTAAAACATTTGTGACGGTGTTTCTAGAACACCCACAGCTGGCTGCAATATCCATCTTGGTTATCCCAAGGCTAGAAAGCCTTAGGATTTCTCTGTAATTGGTCATTCATATGACCTCCTATGGATTATTAGTGCCGATTTAGCACTTAAATCCATTATACAGAGAGATTTCGCCGACGGATCAACGTGTGCAATTAAAGCGGAAGCCATGCCCAATTTTAACGGTCAGCGTGCACAATTGCTGCGGTCAAACTGCACAATCCGACCCGGCGTATTCAAATGACTTACCAAGTAATATTGGCACAGAATTATATAATGATGGCAGTAATGAAATTTATGTAAGTTGGATTGATAAGGCGGATATAAATAGTGGAGGTTATAGTATAGGTTTTAGGTCAAGTGGACAATACTCAATAAATAATGTGACGCTAGTTTCAGGTATCCGCCATAATACCGCTGTTAACTCATTTACAGATACGATGACTGCTAAAATGATTGCAAAATATAATGATAAAATTTATTGCGGCGAAATATTCGGATATAGTGGATTAAATTTTAAAGACGGAGATGACTTTTCTTTTTATATTTTTCCGTCTCAAACCTATGATGAAGAAATCTCATTGAATGAAAACGGAGTTGTAGAACTAACTGTCACTAATCTTTATAAAAACATATGGACTAAGAAATAAGTTAGTGACGCATACATTGCTTAATCTGTTAAAAGGTCGGTGAATTATGCTTGAAGTTGTGTTCAACCAAAATACAAAGGCCGTAATGAAAATGGCAAAAGAATATGATGCAAAAGGTATGTTTACTGGGTACAATGGGCGAAAACCTTCCAGAGCAGAGCTCTCTAGAGGTCAGGCTATTGGTGGAAATGCAAAAGATGTGGTTTGTATTGGTTTTGCTTTAGATATAGGTGATATATCAAAAGAATATACCGAGGCTTCCCGTAATAGTGTTTTTACACAGATGTGGGGACGTTTTGGCTTCACCGATAAAGAACGAGAAGAGTTTTTTCAAAACCAACGCCAGGATCTGGAGAAACTTATGACCACTGCAAAGGAAGGTACTCCAATCAGAATTTGGGAAAGCGGTTACCCATCAACCGTTTGCGGGTTTTATTTTGTTTGTCATTTGTTAAGGGATATAAACTGTGATCTACGAGTGATCTCCCTACCCGATTATGTGAAGTTATCTGATAATCAAATTGCTTTTTACTATGATTGGGGGGAAATGCATCCTGGAAAACTTTATGAGTTCCTATCTCTAGAAAAAAACCTATCTCAATCTGAAAAACAAGTTTACAGCAGCTTTTGGTGCGAATTAGTTAAGGAAAACGCACCACTTAGGGCAACTGTTAACGGTAAATTAATTTCTGTGTCTAATAACTTTTATGACCATTTAATCGTCAACAATATCCCAGACGGAGATTTCCTGATGGCCAGGCTAATCGGTGAAATTATGGGAAAATATCAGCTAGGGGTTAGTGACAGCTGGTATGCTTTACGCATTGATAAGATGATTGAAGCAAATAAGCTGCTTGTTGTTGCTGAAAAAGATAAATCTCATCCATATAGTAAAATATTGCGAAAAGTAGAGTCAGAGTAAAAGCAAGTAATTTGTTATTATGGGTTATAGGTAAACAAGGATTCCACTATTTTTTTCTACATAAGGGAACTTCAATAGAGGCTCACTTAAAACTTGAATTAGTTTTGTAAAGGGGTTTGAAATAATTGAATATCATGATAGATTTTATAGTACTGGCTGTAATATATGTTGTCATCTTTTTTAAAAAGTGGAGCTCCAGAGGCAAGGCCACTTTGCTTGTTAATACACTTATGTACATCTATATAGCTTTAGTCTTATATGTGACATTAATGCCAATCATTGTTTCTCTACCATTTATGTTTAATCATCCGTATATACCGATGAAGATGATACCCTTTGAAGATTATTTTATGGGTAGGGGAGATACAGTTCGCCAGATTGTACTTAATGTTATCATGATGCTGCCCTTTGGATTTTTATTACCTGTGGTGAAAAAGCAAAGCCTATTATCCTGCATATCTTGGACTTTTATCTTTAGTTTCGGGATTGAGTTGGCTCAACCGCTAATTAATGGTCTCCGGGCAGCAGATATCACAGATTTAATCACAAATACGATAGGGGGTATTTTGGGATATTTGCTCTATTTAATATTTAAACCGCTGCTAAATAAAGTCATGCCACATAATTATTAGCGAAGGCGCAATAGGTAGCTAAAAAGAAGAATGTGTTGACAGAGAATATATAAATAGTATTGATGACTTTATTATCATTTAGCTACAACAATTAACTAATTTACGGGGAGGAAAACATTGAAGTTTATTTCATGGAATATTGATTCATTAAATGTAGCATTGACAGGAAATTCAGCTCGTGCTTTATTATCTCGGGATGTGTTAAAGACGATTGTACAACATGATCCCAAAATTATTGCCTTACAGGAAACGAAGTTACCAAGTAATGGCCCTACGATAAAAC
>DASRMZ010000388.1:0-20657 GCA_035647675.1 Thermoclostridium sp.
TTACTATACATATCTAAGCCTGAATATTTATACGTAAATTCATTCATATTATGTATAAATATAAATTTACAGTATAAATATACATTTGTCAATACCCATTTAAGGCTTTTGCCATATAGCCACCTGCTACGTAGCTGTTCACTGGTAACTAGACAGGCAACTGTGCAATATTAGGAAACATTAGCGGAATGCAGCTTAGGGGTGTATAGTCAGCATGATGAGAAACAAGTCAACTGTTTAAGCAAAAATGCAACATAGCAAAATGCTAATGTATAAAAAGTCTAAAACTTCGCTTCTTGATAAAGTGAGGCATAAATCCCGCCCCTTTCAACTAATTCATCATGTGTTCCTTGTTCTTCAATACCGTTAACTGTGAGAACTACTATATTATCTGCATTCTTGATTGTAGAAAGCCTATGTGCAATAGTTAATGTAGTTCTTCCTTGTGCTAGAACTCTTAACGACTCTTGTACTAATCGTTCACTTTCATTATCCAAAGCTGAGGTTGCTTCGTCCAATATCAATATAGGAGGGTTTTTCAAAAATGCTCTTGCTATGGATATTCTCTGCTTTTGCCCACCAGAAAGCTTAACGCCCCTTTCACCAACAAAAGTATTATAACCATCCTCTAATTCCATAATAAAATCATGAGCATTAGCAAGCTTTGCAGCCGCTACTATCTCTTCATTAGTTGCGCTAGGTTTTCCGTACAGTATGTTTTCTGCAATATTCCCCGAAAACATATAAACATCCTGCTGCACCATGCCTATATTTTTGCGTAGTGATCCTAACTTCACATCTCTAACGTCCTTACCATCTATAGTAATTGCACCCTCATCTACTTCATAAAAACGTGGTATTAAATTGCAAAATGTAGTCTTTCCGCCTCCTGATGGTCCCACCAAAGCGCAAGACTGCCCTTTATTTATAGTAAGATTTACATCACTTAAAACTACAGTATTATCATCATAACTAAATGACACATTTTCAAATTTTATTTCTCCTTCAACATTGCTTAGCTCAATGGCATCTTCCCTGTCTTTTATTTCAGGCTCAGTGTCAAGTATCTCAAGAAAACGATTAAACCCTGTCATACCACGCTGAAATATTTCTGTGAAGTTAACCAGTTTATTTATTGGGTTTAAAAATACATTTACAAAAAGAATGTATGCTACCAAATCTGACGCTGATATACTATCCTGGCTTAGAAACACACCACCAACAACAAGTACTGTTAGATACAAAATGCCTTGAAGTAGCTGATTGCCTGCAGTAAATTGACCCATTATAGTATAGCTGCTTGCCTTTGATTCTAGAAACTGTTGATTGCCGAACTCAAACTTTTCTTGTTCTATGGCTTCATTTGAAAATGACTTCACAACTCTTATTCCTGATAACGTATCCTGCGTTTGAGCATTTATTGCTGCTATTTTTTTACGGTTATCTGCAAAAATGGCACGCATTTTTCGGTTATATATGGTGGTAAAAACAATTATTAACGATATAAGCATCAATAGTATAAGCGTTAGCTTAACGTTCATTGTTAGCATTATTGCAACAGAACCAATTATTTTTAAAGCCGAAATAAAAAGATCCTCTGGTCCGTGATGGGCTAGCTCCGATATATCAAACAGGTCATTTGTCACCCTTGACATCAGCTTTCCTGTATTGGCATCATCGTAATATGAAAAGGAAAGCTTTTGAAGATGGCTAAACAAATTCCTTCTCATATCAGCTTCCATACGAGAACCCATAATATGCCCCTGTGCAGTAATAAACTTTTGACAAAAAAACCGTATGATATATAGTACTAGCAACCCTAATCCTGTTAATAGAATAATATCTATCATGTTTGATGGGCGCTTACCATATACCTCATCTAATAAGTATTGCACGAACTTTGGGAATATTAGATCAATTACCGACAGAACTAAGGCACAAAACATGTCCATATAGAAAATCGCCTTATATGGACCATAATAAGCTATAAATCTTTTTATTTTTTTCATTTGTCATCTACCTTGTTTTATTTATGAAGCATCACAAAATGCTCCTACCTAATTATAAAGGATTTGAGCCAAATTACAAGATTAGTTTGTTTTCCTTCCAATTATTATATTAAAAACAATCCCCGAAAGAATAATAATACCACAGTACCCCACTATAGGAAACAAATATTTGACTAAATTTGAAAAGCCAAAGCTACTTGACATTAAGGCAACAATAGTTGCACCAGCCACTATATATCTGCCCTTTACAGGTTTTTTTTGTATATCTATAACTCTTGCAGTAAATCCATAAAGCGAGCTTACTGCCGTGGTGTAAATTTCAGCAATCAAAACAATAGAATATACAACCTGTAATATGGGTGATATGGCTCCTGCTATATAAATCATTGGTACTTCAAGCGTTCCGATATTATCCACATGACCTGACAAAGCTATGTAAATCATCAGCGATCCTAGACCTAAACCTAAACCGCCTAAAATTGCACCATTTTTTATCGACCTTTTACTCTCTGCTTCATTCCCAAGAGGTCCTAATATCGCAATGGAAATAACGGTATTGTACGACACATACAGTATTGCAGCAAGAAACCAATTGTTAAATAGTCCACTTCCCCATGTTATATCATTGATAACCATCATATTCACTGGATATTTACTAGCTGAAAAAATGCTTGTTACTATTACAGTTGCCAGTAGGAAAGGTACAACAAAGCTTATAGAGTTAATTACACCATTAATACCCGTTAGCACTGTTAACGCAGTTAGTACAGCCATAATTACATTGCCAACTATCGATGGAAGGTTAAACTGCTGTTCAAATAATGCCCCATTTCCTGCTATCATGACTGAAAAGGTGCCAAACAAAAAAATGGTTATAATTAAGTCAATCATAGCTCCAAGTATTTTCCCACCAGAATATTGTATAATCTCCAAATGGGATTTAGCATGCAATATATTACCTAAGCTCATTATGATAATGCCGAAAAAAATAAATAAGACTGTAGTAATGGATATGCCTGCTAATCCGCGGATGCCAAACCTTGTGAAAAACTGCAATACCTCCTGCCCAGTGGCAAAGCCTGCCCCAACAACAGTACCTATATATACTCCAGCTATTTTTAATGTTGAAACCCCTTTTTTACTCACATTGCCTACCCTAAAAGATTGTCTATAAAATGTTTATGAACAATCATATAGCTTTTATGACAATAAAATATTTCATTGTAGATCTCAAAACGGCATAGCCGATATAACGACTATGCCGTTTTTTAGAGGTAAGGCCACATTCAAGCGGTCTTTTGTAATATAGTAAAGCTTCTTATACTTTAAATACTCTGATTGAAACCTTCATATCTCCAGCAAGCTTTCCAAGATCTCTTGCTAATATAGCAAGATGTTCAATACTTGCCAGTTGTTCCTCTGTTGAGGCATTTGCTTCCTCTGATGAAGCTGCGGTCTCTTCTGAAACAGCAGAGATATTTTGAATGGATTCAACTGAATTGGCTTTGAAAATATCCATTTCCTTTGTAACATCTCTAATATCTCCAATTTTCTCAGCAAGCTCATACATTGATGTGGATATGCTCTTAAAGGCATTAATGGTATTATTGACTGCTTTGTTTTGAGATTCTAAAGCATCTTTCATACCAGAGGATCTTGAAACTGTATTCTCGGTTTGTTGAATTGTATCTTTAATAATGCCGGCAATTTCTCCAGTGGCTTTCATAGATTGCTCTGCAAGCTTCCGAACCTCATCAGCTACCACCGCAAAACCTCGTCCTGCCTCACCTGCTCTTGCAGCTTCAATAGTAGCATTCAATGCTAATAGATTGGTTTGGTCAGCAATAGAACGTATCACATCCACTATTTTACTAATTGATTTAGAATGAGCATCAAGAGTTTGTATATCTGTACTAATTGCATTTGTATTTTCTGTTGTTTCGGATGCTTTTTCTTCCAGCTCCTCCACTGAACGCAGTCCAAGATTTGTAACCTCAATAGCTTCTTTTGATAGTTTATCGATTACATCTGTTGAATCAGTCACTTTATTGATTCTTGTAGCAAGCTGATTCATTAAATCAACACTTTCTTCAGCGTTGCTGGCTTGATCAGATGCCCCTTTAGCTATTTCCTGTATAGCATCCGTTATATCCTTTGATATATCGGTTACATATTCTGTGGTGTCAGATACAGTGATTGAGGATTCTTCAACCTTGTTTGATATATTGGCTGTATTTGAAATTAGCTCCCTCGTGTTGCCAATCATAGTGTCAATTGTATCCGAAAGAAGTCCAAATTCATCTTTTCTTTTTGAATTTAATTGAACTGTTAAATCACCTGAAGCTGCTTGCGTTGCTGTATATATAGTACTATTAATGGCTTTATCCATATTAATTGAGATAATTAAGCCTACGCTAACAGCAAAAGCGGCGCCTACAAATATTAGAATTAGTGTCCACATAAGAATGGAATTAGACGCTTCCATTAATATGCTATTTGGAACTAACGAAACCATTAGACAGCCTGAATTGGCTATAAAGGAATATGTTAGTAAATGTTTCTCGTTGTTGTATGTAACAGTCTTTGACCCTTCAAGATTTAAGTCATCAAGGTAAATCTCTTTAATACTTTCTTGTTCAGTTAAAGGAATGGTATTTGGATCTATTTCTTCTGGAGTATCCTCAGATTCATTTAAATTTGATGAAATAACTATTCCATCGGGGCTAATAAAATGATACTCCCCTTGACTACCCTCTGCCAGCTCATCCAATAAGTCCTGAATTACTGATTCCTTTACATCTAAAACAATATAACCAATATCTCTGCCTGTGTTAATATTCCTCATAGTCCGCATAGCAGAAAATGCATATTTTTTCTTTAATCTATCTGTCATGAATTTGTCCAAGTATTCATGTTTTCCAGCATACAGCAATTGGCCGCCTCTCGCGGTAACGGATTTAGTTAAGCCATCGTTAAGAAAACTCTGATAATCAAAATCCCCAAAGTAATATGAGGTAGAAGCAATTGAGTTTTCGTCGGATATAATGTTTATATCGGATATAAAACTATAGTTGAAAGCAATACTATTCAGGTCATTGACAGCATTATTTCTATAAGTTAATATATGCTGCATGTCTGTTCCGCTTCCAGTAATATATTCTTGAATATCACTGTTACTAAGTAGCTGCAATGAAATGGAATTGATATTAGAAAACATCAACTCAAGATAATTCTTTGTTTGTGTCATTGTATCCGTCATAGAAAGCTGTGCTTTTTTAAATAGAGCATTTTTTGCGATGTTAAAGGATACGGTACCTAACAGAATTATCGGAATAATGGTTAGAATAAATGCAGTGAGTAGTTTTGAACGAATTGTCTTAAAGCCAAACACCTTTGTTACTTTTGCAAATAATTCTTTAATTTTCATTTTAAGGCCCCCTGTTTTTCTTATGCATAAAATGATTATCGACATAATAAATAGTGAAGTAAAGCTTTCCGACCCAATTATTCATATCTTCACTATATCCTAGAAGATTTTATTTAGATTGTGTAGATCTATATATTATACTAATGCATTTACTAATATCAAGCAATTAGTTGCACCTTTTGGAGTATTATGTTTTTTTACTGATAATATGCATTATGGTTCCATTGCAAAAGCTCTTATAGAAGCTGCTTTACAATTTCATAATATGCCTCGTAGCTTTCACCACATGGAACGTATAGATATAATTGATATGCCTGAGTACTGCCTTCAATAGGTATCCAAGCATAAACTATTTCTAGAGCTACACTTTCGTTGTTTATGGTTTCATATCTTTCTAATAAATATATCTCCCCATCACCAATAGATGTTTGCCCCGCATACAAAAGCTCCTTGACTGAAGAATCCCTTAAAAATTTATTTTCTTTAAGAGCGATTACTGCAGGATCTATTGTGGTAAAGCTACCAGCCGAGCTAGGAAGTAAATTAGCCTTTTGGGGCTGATAAAAAGTAAAGTAAAATGTGTCGTAATATGAAGTATAGTAGCAACTAGCGTTGTATGTAGCGGGTAGAAGTCTTAGTACTACCTGTTCATTGTTGCTATTTCTGTTTATAAAACGTATATCGGTAAGATTCTCTATAATACCATCAGCAAATGCTGGTAGATAAAGTGTACGTTCTTTCCCAATTTTTTTGGATGTTGATATCTCATTGGTTTTTAAATTGAGCTGGTATGAATCATCTGCTTGAATAGTAACAATACTACTATCAATGTCTATACTGTATTTTTGTATGTCTCCGATCATAGCTAATTTACTACTTTCACCATTTACACCGGTATGTAATAACTGATAATAAGGACCTTCAGGTATTCTATGCCTTGTACTAAAACTAAAATATTCATCAGTTAGTACTATATAATTCTCGTAGTAATTTGCATTATAGGTTTCAACTGAAAAATCCCTGCAATCAATAAGGTACATTACCTTGTTTTCAAAGCAGAGTAAAATTCTTTCTTCGCTTTGAACAATAGGGCTTGCATGGATTTGATTGCTTATACCATCATTTATAGTAACTAAAGCTTTTTCACTAACTCCGTCGGATATTACAATCTGCTTATCGGATATGAATAAAAAATGTTCATTTTTATATCCTATGATTGGTCCCAAATAGTCATCAGACTGTTGCTCATGTTTTATTTCAAATGAATACCCTGTATCTCTGATGGAGCCATCTTGATGGTTTAATATAAAAAGAGAAAGCTTGTTGACGTCAGCAATTAAAGAATAATTCTCTCCGTCCTGCCTATAAATAGCATCAATTTCAGCCCCGCCAGCTCCATCATCTTTCCCTTCGGCATTCTGTGATGTGTCAGAGGGCTTAGTAGTGGGTTCAACCTCAACTGGCTCCGTTGCCGCAGGTGTTGGCGTGCTTGTTGGAGTTGGTTTAGGGGTAGTAGTTGGCATAGCTGTTGGTGTGCTAGTTGGTGCACTTGTTGGGGTGGGCTCAACCGTTATAACGGGTAACTGCGTGGGCTGAATAGTTGGAGTTGGAATAGCCGTAACATAGTTGTTCCCTTTAGTCGAAGCTTCACGTTTTTTCCCAAAAAACGATACATCATTTTTATCCAAAACGATAAGTATTACAAGTATAATAGCCAATATGAAAGGAATAAGAACGACATTTTGGAGTTTTTTTCTTTTCATCTGCACAACCACCCTTTTATTTTATAGGTGCATTTTGCGATGCGACTTTTTTAAGCTTCACAATACAATATGTTGTAGATATGTATGAGATCCTGTCACCACATATTGTACAGCTAATGTTTATTTAGTTACATCACAAAAGCATTTTATATAATAATTATTGCTAACGAAGTTTTTACATTAAGACACATAAACCGTTGCACATTTTGGTTATTGTTGTAAAACATAGATTTATTTTGTCAAACAATACCTAAAATACTCGTATTATCTATATTATATAACATGATTTGGCCATATACAATAATCATACAAACAAATCACCCGAAGCATGCCCCCGGGACAGGTAAGCTTCATTGCGCTAATGTTTTCCTTATATTGCACAGTTATACCTCTCTGGTTACCTGTGGGCAATAACAATTGGCACAATCACACAGGTAATATTTATTAAGGTACATAGCAAGAGATGTATAAAATAAAGCAGTACCATTTCTATAAGAGATGGTACTGCTATCATTTTACTTAGTCATTTATCATAGATACTTGAATGAATTATATAATGGAAGCGGTTGAGCGAGCTTAACGCAATTAAGAAACTTGATCCATTACATACGAAACAACATTTTCAATTGGGATTTCCAATGCCGTTGCAAATTCTTCATAAAGGTTTTTTTCAGCCGCCTTCATGATCTCTTCATCTGCCTTCATTAGCTTTTTACCAATGCAGGCTTTTCTTTCCTTTTCAAGATATATGGTTTTAATAAGTTGTGCCCACTTTTCACTATCGCCTTCTTTTAAGGCTGTTTTAAACGTCTCATTTCTCTGTCTATCATCATCTATCCAAAGTGTTTCTTGCTCTGGTAAAGACTTTAATAATGTCATCGCATCATCTTTATCAAGTATTTCCCTCATGAAAATTTTGGTGTTATCTACCGGTGTCTTTATTGTCAAATTATTTCCATAAACAGGCTGCATAATATAATACTCTGTCTCTTTATCGTTAATATCATTTTCTTTCCTGATATCTACAATTTTATATACTCCCGTTGAATTGTAAATAACATAGTCGTTTACCTTGAACATTGAATCCTCCTCTATCAATAGCCATTGTATAATTATTGTATTTATTTGAAAGAACTAAGAAAAAATAAATAATAAAGCTTTCAAATAAAGCATTAATTTACTACTGATACTATTATATCACAAAATTCACTTTTTAGTAACAGTCTCGGGAAATTCCAATTGTTGGAGTCATGCCCATGGCTACTATTCACTCCCCTCGTATTTTGGGATATAGTGTGCACTAACGGAAGCTACGCTTCATTTGCAAGAGCAGTATTCCAATAATGTTTTCCTTATATCGCACAGCTATATCTCTCTTTCCCAGCGTGAGCCTTAGACTGTGTTTATTGCCCTGTGTTAATTCCTTTAGCACATTTTCCATACTAATTAATATTATATATTAGATATTGGACTGGAAAGGAGCTAACTGTATTGTTATCAAACAATGAATTTATAAGAATTTCACTAGAGACAAACCTTTTTTTTCAAAGAATTATGAAGGAGCATTTGTTTTTAATAGAAACAAATCTAACCCCTGTTGAATCAGGCAAAATAGTAGAAGCAAGATCATTAAAGCGTAGTTTTGAACAACTGCTGTCCGAAACTGTGCATTATGCTAACAGAGCCATATCAGAAGATGCTATCAAATCAAATGAATTTGTCACACCCTATACATTGAAAGCAGAGGAATTGACATCTAAACTAACTGGTGCAAGCATAGATACAGATATTACTGAGGATGAATATAAGTTAGTTGGCATAACAAATATTCCAAGTAATTACTTTAGAGAAAATTCTGTAGATATAGTAAAGGGTTTAAATCAACGATCATTGAATTTAGTTAAACAAGTAGTTGCATTCAAAAAGAAACTCTTAGCCAATATATCAGAATGCAAAATGTTTACCACACTCTATCCTGAGCTAATAAAACACACAACACATGAAGCAGAACATTATTTAGCTATATTAGAATCTCTACACAATAGAGAAATGCTGACTCAAACACTCTGTGAGGAACTTAATTTTTGGAACGATAAAATGGGAGAACATGCATCCTTTATTGACGGATTATTAGATCCAACAGAGCGAACTTTAAAACAAACCGCTATGACCTTTACCGAAAAATTCGAAAGCCTTGTTGAGAAATGTATTAGAACTTCCGAAAATCAAATCATTCGAGAAAGCTTACAATCCACAGATTCAATTCAAGGTTTCAAGAAAACTGCTACAGAAGGTCTTTTAAACTGCAAAATAAAATCCATAATCCCACCATTATTGGCAGATCACGTATTGCGTGAAGCTAACCATTACTTGCGACTTTTAAGAACTATGAATGTGTAATGAAAACTTTATACAAATGTTAAATTTAAGAAAGAAGCTGGGTTTTAATTCCGCCCAGCTTTTTATTTTTATCTTTGGAACGTATTTTTTTAAATCATGTACCTCTTATGGCCATTTTCCAATGCTATTTATTTTGCGTACTGCTATGCGATATATCACGGTTGTGAATACTACTACACCAATTATTATACGTCAATTATTTTCATTTACCGCTATACAATATATCACGGTTATGAATGGAAGCCTGCCATCACACAATGTACAGCTATTATTCATTAAGATTACAACGCTAGGGCTTCATATGTAAGATCTCTAACTTTAGGATGAATTACATCATAAACATAACCGCAATTCATTACATGCTGAATGTAGAATATTGCTAACTGATTTTCCACATCAATTACAGCATAGGCACCTGCAGCACCATCCCAACCAAATTCACCCAAAGGGCTTTTTACGCCTGAATTCTCTCTTTCAATTAGGGTACGTACACCCAAACCATAACTATATCCTTTTCTACCGAATAAATCGAAATCCTTTTTTGAAGTCTCATTCAATTGATCTTGTCTCATAAGATCAATTGAATCCCTAGAAATAAGCCTATAGCCATTGATGCTCATACCACCATGACACATTGCATCCAAAAACAATATATAATCATTAACTGTTGAAATGAGTCCTGCGCCTCCACTTTCATAGTTTTTCGTAAGAAAGTAACGATTTTTGCTTCGCACGGGTTTAGATGTCATATTATCCATATTAAATTCGAATAGGCTGGACATATTCGCCGTCAACTCTTTTGTTAGCTTAAATCCTGTATTTTCCATACCCAAGGGCTTAAATATATGTTCATAAAGATACTGACCAAACGTTTGACCCGAAACAACCTCAATTACTGCACCAAGCACATCATGGCTTAAACTATATAAAAAATGTGTACCTGGTTCAAATTCCAACGGTTCATTTGCAAGAGCGGCTATAACTTGTCTGGTTGTGGCCTCCCCGTTGGTTTCTTTTATGACTTTCTTTATTGATGGGGCATCTAAATTGTAATTCAAACCACTTTGCATCGAAAGAAGATGTCTAATGGTCATAGGGGTTTTTGCGGAAGAAATACCTTCCTTGGTTTTTACTTTTAGATTTTTGTATTCCGGAAGGAAATTAGAAACAGGATCATCCAAATCAATAAGTCCCTTCTCTATAAGTTGCATTATAGCAGTACAGGTAAACAATTTTGTTGCGGAATACAAGAAATAAGTATTTTTCTCTGTTAAAGGTGTCTCTCCTTTTACATCGGCATATCCTGTAGTATGCCGGAAAACTAATTCGTGGTTATGAATAACAGCACAATCACAGCCGGGTATTCCACATTGTTCAAGAGAGTTTAAGTAAGTAATTAATATCTCTTTATTCATATTCAGCATCCCCTTTATTTCTGGTAGTTTTAACTATTATACACCAAGAAGCTCCTGTTCAAAAGCAAATAAGGCCTCATTTATCTCAAAGATATTATAGTTTTCATTTTCTATAAAATACTCAATAATTACATCAAATTTACTGCTGCGTGAAAGTGTAAAGCCAGCTTTTTTTAACAAATTATTAGTTTCATCAATATTTAGTTTCAATGCTATCGCAAATGCAATGGCAGTGGATTTGCGTGGTTTATAGTATTTGTCATTACGGACTTTTGAAAATAGTCTTCGATCCACATTTGCTTTTTTATATGTATCCGCATCTGTCATACCTTTTTCATCAATTAAACAAAGAAGGCCCTGCGAAAAAGTTTTATCTAGCTGATTCACTACATCAATAAGCTCCATGTTACTATCACTTATGCAATCTAGCTCTTGAACCATGTATTTTGTTTTCTCTCGCAATCCTGTAAACATGCGTTTTGGCTCTTTTGTGTACTTTTCATTAATATATTCTTTAATGGACAGAGTCAATTCTTCAGGCAACATAAATGAAGATTTATCGTACACTACTAAATAAACCATCATATCTTCAATAGATATAAATTCGCCAATAACGGCAATTGCTATCTTTAAAGCCTTATCCTTCGGGTAGCGATAGGCACCAGTGGATATTAAAGGAAATGCGATACTTGTCAGATTATTCTCTTTTGCCAATAAAAGAGCATTTTTGTAGCAATCGGCTAAAAGCTTTGACTCATCATTTGTTCCACCACACCAAACTGGACCTACAGTATGAATTACATACTTAGCAGGCAGGTTATATCCTCTTGTTATCTTAGCTTGTCCTGTCTTACAACCAGCAAGTGTTTTACACTCCAAAAGAAGATTTGGTCCTGCAGCTTGATGAATTGCCCCATCCACTCCACCACCACCAAGTAAGGAAGAGTTAGCTGCATTTACTATTGCATCAACACGTAATTTTGTTATATCACCTTGTATTATTTCAAAGGGCATAACTTACCTCCGCAACTGAATTTTCTTCGACAAAGCTTAAAAGTTTCAAAATCTGTTACAGTTCACTCCATTAATATTTTGATATATCTCTCTGGTCACCTGTGAATAGTAACCGAAATCTTTCTAATTAAAGCATTTTACGGCTTTGCATTACAAACGCCTTAACTAATAAGCACCCCATTTATTATAGCATATATTACCTATAATTTAACAACCCCTAAACTAAGGTTAGGCCTGCCTCAAATGCATGCTCACCCATGCAATATGTAGCAATCCTTTATAATATTATAAAATTATATTACATATAATTTTAACTATTAACAAGTAATTAGAGCCTTTAGATGAGATTAAAATAGCCTATTAACAGTACTGTCACAACACCTAGTACCGCTCCAATAGCAACATCTGAGGGGTAATGTAAGCCAAGATACACTCTTGAAATTGCTACAAGTACAGCTACTATGAAAAAGACTAGGCTTAAGCTCGGAATAACCTTAGAAAAAACCGTTGCAATGCAGAAGGAAGCAGTGGAGTGACCTGACGGGAATGAAGCATCTTTGTATAATTTAGAACCCGTCACCACATTATTTAAAGCTAAATATGGGCGAGGCCTAGGTAAAACTTTTTTAAACAAATGCACTATGAGATTACTAGCAAAAAGGCTAGCGCCTAAATAAATACCAACATTATGCCAGAAAGGTGTTCTGTTTATCAATAGGATGATTGTTATAGTTATAGACCATACAGAACCACCGAATTTAGTAAGCAAAGGCATCAAACGATCTGTTACTGGATTTTTTAGTGATTTATTAAAAAAGAAAAAGGCTATAATATCTCCTAATTGAATCCAAGTCGCCACTTTCTGCACTAAATGTCACACTCCTTATGACAGTATTCAAATAAACAAACAGCACAAGCAATTGTTAATCACTTTAAAAACAAAGGCTTCTGCAATATATCGTTAATAAATATTAGCGGTACTTAAAAAAGCAGCATCGCAAAATACTCAAACAGTACACCTGTAAATATCATTCCATTTATTCCAATAATTATGTATACTTATATACAGAAGAAAATCTGCTTTAAATTTTTTAAAATGTCTGTCAAATGTAAATCTAAATTCATTTTTGTAGGGTTAAATTAGACCCCTCAGTTTGTAATTTTCTTCGACAGAAATTATGTCATTACAATTAAAGGCTTTTGCGATGTGACCTAAATATATATTGGCTGTACAATATGTGGGCAAACTCTTATGTACATCACAATATATTGTACAGCGGTACGTAAAATATATAACAGCGCAAAATACCCAATTGAGATTGATAATATTCTATGATATAATTTCATAGTTGCTCATATATTTATCTAAGAGTTTTATGTTAAGCATGCAAAGAAGTTATGTCTGATACTTTGTTTTCTTACGATACTTTGTATTTTTTTAGCCACCATTTTAATCCATTCTTAACATTAAAAAAAGAATAGGGAGTGATAGATATAGAAACATTGTTTTTTGTAGTAGTGGCACGAGGAAAGGCCAATGCTATTTTGAAAAAAGCACAAGAGTGCGGCGCCGCAGGCGGAACTATATTTTTAGGAGAGGGCACAGCCCCATCAAAGCTACTGGATACACTCGGCCTAACTGAGGTGCAAAAAGAAATCCTTATGATATCGTCAACCAACGAACTTAGTGATAAGTTGCACGAAGTAGCAAAAGCAGAATTTTCTTTTACTAAAAGAAACAAAGGAATTGCTTTTACAATACCATTTCAACAGCGGAAACTAAAACCTGGCATCCAAGAAGAAATAAGTGTGCCTGATGATACTGACATCCCTGATATTTCACCTTATTCCTGCATTGTAACAATTGTTGATAAAGGTCGAAGTAAGGCGTGTATCAATGCAGCAAAGGCTGCAGGTGCTAATGGCGGAACAATAATTCATGGCCGCGGAGCTGGTATCCCAACTGATTTTTATTTTCCGCTTGTTATTGAACCTCAAAAGGACATTGTTATGATCATCACAGCAAAGGAAAAGACTTCGCAAATCCGCGAAAGAATATTTTCAGAGCTTGAAATTGATAAAACAGGAAATGGCATTGTCTTTACTCTTCCGGTTTCACGAGCCACCGGTCTATTTGAAAATACAAATGAAGAGAGTAAGGAGGTATTAGCATGAACTTGATCCGTGAAAAAACAAGAGAAGTTACCAGAACTTTATTACCCGTTTTTATTATAGTGCTAATACTGTGCTTTACCATAGTTGATGTTGAAACAGACGTTATGGTGCGCTTTATCGTGGGTAGTGTAATGCTATTAGCTGGACTATCAATATTTCTATGGGGCGTAGACCTATCTATGAATCCCATAGGCGAGTACATGGCCCAGGAAGTGGCGACATCAAGATCACCTATAATAATTGCTATACTTAGTTTTCTTTTAGGTTTTTTGATCACCGTCGCAGAACCTGATTTGCTTGTTCTTGGCTCACAGATTGAATCGGCATCTGGTGGTACAATGAGCGCACAACTGATTGTATATATGGTTTCAATTGGCGTAGGTGTGCTAATTGCCCTTGGTGTTTTCAGACTACTTAAGGATGTGCCTCTTTCAATTTTTATGGCAATAACATACGGTATCATCTTTATATTTGCACTTTTCGTTTCTGAAGAGTTTCTCGCCATTGCCTTTGACTCATCGGGTGCAACCACCGGAGCACTTACCACCCCTTTTATCCTCGCAATATCGCTGGGTCTATCTAGAGTTAAAGGTGGTAAGAAGTCTGAAGAAAACTCTTTTGGACTTGTGGGAATCATGAGCGCGGGAGCAATAATCGCTGTTATGTTAATTTCCGTTATTTCAGGGCAGAAGAATATACATGGCGATGTAGCTGAATTCTTACCCGCCAAAGGGGTGTTTGGCCCAATATTTGGCATCATTCCCTCAGTTTTTTTTGAATCGCTAATGGCGCTTTTACCGTTAACAGTGCTATTCTTCGTTTTTAATTTTACAAAATTTAAAATAAAAAAGGGAGAAATGTCGGTAATATTAAAAGGGCTATTATATACTTTATTAGGACTAACACTTTTTCTTACTGCTGTAAACTCCGGATTTATGGATATGGGTAGAATTATAGGAATACAGCTTGCGTCAATGAGTCCTTGGATACTAATAATAATAGGATTTATTTTAGGCCTTATTGTTGTTCTTGTCGAACCGGCTGTTCATGTGCTTGGTGAGCAAATTGAAGAGGTCACAGCAGGTCATATACCTATCAAATTAATCCGAATGACACTCTCATTAGGTGTTGGTATAGCAATTGCTCTTTCTATGGTAAGGATTGTTGTCCCAGAGGTTAAGTTGTGGTATTTTATAATCCCTGGATTTGCTCTTGCTATATTGCTTTCTTTTAAATCTGAACCTATTTTTGTAGGTATTGCGTATGATGCAGGTGGGGTTGCTTCAGGTCCTATGACTGCGACATTCATTCTCGCCTTTGCTCAGGGTGCAGCTTCTGCAATAGATACCGCTGATGTCTTGGTTGATGGCTTTGGCGTAATTGCAATGGTAGCGATGGCTCCGGTTCTTTCCATTATAATTCTAGGAAGGGTATTTGAGCATAAGCACAAAAAAGTTCAAAGCCCAGTGATTGAAGAAGAGACAGTGGTAATCTCTCCTTCACTTGATGATAAGGATTACGATGAACAGCATAATTGTATCGTTGTCGTTGTCAACAGGGGCTTTGCTGAGGAAGTCGTTAGTGTAGCTCGTAACGCAGGTGCTAGGGGCGCAACTATTATGCATGGGCGAGGCACCGAGGAAAAAGAAGAAGAAAAAGTATTAATACCTGTTGTAAATATTGAATTACAGCCCGAAAAAGAAATTATATGGTTAATCACAGGTTCACGTATTAGTGTATCGGTAGCAAATCGTTTGTTATCACATACAAAGCTTATCGAAGAGGGTGAGATATCAGTTTTCGTTTCATCTACGGAATCTATGGGGCAAGAGTAGGATCGTTGTTCTACCAAATTGATATTCTAATAATTTGTTGTTAAAATGGCTGTTTCGTTTGAAACAGCCATTAATGTTTTTTTATTGTTTGTTAATTCTTCTAAGCTAGATAACACGCTTATTATTTCAATCCATTTAGTGGCGGTAAAGCAGTGTTTTCCATCGACCAAAAATCAACAAGCTGCTTGGATAGTCTCAACTGTTCTAGCCGCCCCTCAACACTTTTTTCAATTTCATTAGCTCTACCTTCACGAACCTTAACTACAAAGTCTGGGTCAATTATTACAGCACGCCCTAAGGCTACTATATCAGTATACTCCAAAGCTGCTAGTGCATCTTCAGGTGTTAAAATATTACCTGCCAATATCATTGGCACTGTTTTATTTATACTCTTGTAAACTGTTTGTGCAATAGGTTCACCCTTACCGCCTGCACCAGGCATGGCTTTATAGTCTAAAGTTGAAACATGCAGGTAGTCAGCACCGTTTTCGATAACTTTATTAATTAACTTAACAGATTCATCTACAGTGTACCCTATATTTTCACCGTGCACTTCTTCTGGAGAAATCCTATAGCCAACTATAAAATCCTTGTTTGCCTGTTGTGCTGCAACTTCCTTTACCTTCTTTAGTACCGCCAAAGGGAATGCCATTCGTTTTTCAAAGCTTCCCCCCCACTGATCATCTCGTTTGTTAGAGTATGCAGAGAAAAACTGTTGTAGAAGATAGTGGTTAGCTCCATGTATTTCAACACCGTCATAGCCGGCCTCTATGGCACGACGTGTAGCCTGACCAAAATCATCTATTATTGACAGAATCTGCTCATGTGTTAACTCTTCGGGGACATAATCCAAGAACGGGAAGTCTATGGAGCTAGGAGCCAATACCTTACCATAGCGCATATATGCTCCTAAGGCCTCACGACCAGCATTATGAAGCTGCATAATAGCCTTATTTCCCTTTGACTTAATTACATCCGATAGTTTTTTTAAACCCTCTACATTTTCATCTTCATATACGGCCATTTGGGTGATAATACCAACCCCTTCTTCCGATACAGCGGCAGCTCCAGTGATTATCAACCCACCCGTGTCATTACGTAGCTTAAAATATTCGATATCGTCCTGACTAATAGAGCCATCTTGGTTTGATGCAAACACAAGCATGGGTGCCATTGCAAAACGATTTTTAGATTCAACACCATTTCCAAGTGTTATAGGTTCAAATAAAGAATCATATTTATTGCTCATACTTATCCCTCCATACCTATAATTATTTCCAAATAATAATCTGCAATCAGTAATATCACAGTTATTAGCATTAAAATCCTTCGTAATACTATTGTGTTATTCTTTTCACAGGTATTTATCCTTAATTTACCCGCTTGCATTGTATCTTAAACATTTTTTAGCTCATAAGGTTGATGTATTACTGTTCGCACTCTTTGTGTTTTGAGATATATCTGTGCACTAACGGAAACTACGCTTCATTCCGCTAATGTTTTCCTTATATTGCACAGGTATATCTCTTAGGTTACCTGTGAACTGTAACGTTTATAAATTTGCTTGTCTTTGAGCTTTTTAACATGTGGTCGCATTAAAAAACACGGAACTATATAGTTCCGTGTTTCGATAAAATCTAGGTCTTCAGTATACACTCCCACGCATACCGCATATTGTACAACTAATACATATTACGGTTACATCACAAAAGTCTTCAGTTGTACGCAAAACATGAAAAGGCGTGAAATACTTTATAAATAAGGAACCCCTTATTTATAATTTAGCGATTACTTTACCATATTCCACTGCTGCCTTTTGCTCATCAACATCCGGATTCCATAGGTTTCTATAACCTTCTGTCGTAACTTCAAGCCCTGCATCAGACATTAATTCATTAATAACCTTTACAGCTTCTCCGCTCCAACCATAGCAACCAAATGCTGCTGCTTTTTTATTTTTAAATTTAAGTCCTTTTATTAGATGGATAAGACCTGCCACCGAGTGCAATATACTGTTTGAAACTGTTGGCGAGCCAACTACAACGGTTTTTGACTTGAAAATCTCGGTAATCACATCATTATCATCGCTCTTTGCAATATTAAAAAGCTTCACAGTAACATCTGAATCTGCAATAGCTATACCTTCTGCTATTCTTTCTGCTAAATTCTTAGTACCATTCCACATAGTGTCATAGACAATGGTTATTTGGTTCTCTTGGTAGTCATTTGCCCATTGAGCGTATTTTTCAATAATCTGTACTGGATTGTCCCTCCAAATAACGCCATGGCTTGTTGCGATCATATCAATTGGAAGATTCAATGAAATAATTTCATCCAGCTTACGCCTTAATATTGGGTTGAACGGATTCAAAATATTTGCATAGTACTTTATGGATTCATTGAAAAGATCACACTGATCCACTAGATCATTAAACAATTGCTCAGTTGCGAAATGCTGACCAAATGCATCATTACTAAAAAGTATGTTATCTTTAGTCATGTATGTTGCCATGCTATCAGGCCAATGCAGCATTCTCATTTCAACAAAAATGAGTTCTTTTCCGTTTCCAATATCGATCTTGTCCCCGGTTTTTACAACCTGGAAGTTCCAATCCTCGTGGTATTGCCCTTTCAAGGATTTCGCAGCATTTGCAGAACAATAAATCGGTACATCTGGAATGTGTTTCATAAGGGCTGGAAGTGCCCCACTGTGGTCAACCTCACCATGGTTAGCTATAATAAAGTCAATGCTATCTAAACCAACCTCATTTGCTAAGTTATCAACGAACTCCTCTGCAAATGGTGTCCAAACCGTATCAACCAAAACAGTTTTTTCCTCTTGAATTAAATATGAATTGTAAGTGGAGCCTTTATGGGTTGATAATTCCTCACCGTGAAACTTTCGAAGCTCCCAATCAACCTTACCTACCCAGTACACATTGTTTTTTACATGTTTTTTCACTTATCAACGCCCTCTTTCTTAAGTTATTCTTTTATGCATTTATATATACCCCTATATTATCTTTAAAGACTTTTTACATCAAGGTTTTTTCTGTGAGCATTTTGTGATGCTATATATTATGGGCTAGGAAAAATAAAATATCAATTATCTATCTTATTTATTGCTAACCATTGTTTTTTTGTCAAACAGGTTATATGCTCAGTTCTTAGATCGTCCATGGCTTTCCAATATACATTCTCGTTTGTATGATGATATTTAAATCCAGATTTTTCTTGCACTCGTTTAGATTTAGTGTTTCCATCAAAATATCCACACCACATCTTTTCAAGCTTTAAATCAGTAAAGCCGTATTGAATTAGTTTGCGTACAGCCTCAGGCACTAAACCTTGCCCCCAATATGGTACCCCTATCCAATACCCAATCTCCCCTTGTGTCTCTGGTAAGTCGAGGTTACTGTTATATCCTATCATTAGACCTATGCTACCTACTACCTTACCAGTGCTTTTAAGAACAAGCGCATAGGTTTCCGGATCTGTCAACACAGTACGAATAATCTCACGACTATATTCTACATTAGTATGAGGCTGCCACCCAGCAGTAGGGCCCACCTGAGGATCCTTTGCATATTTATAAAGCTCCTCAGCATCATCCTCTTCCCAAGGGCGAAGTATAAGTCTTTCAGTTTCATGTGTCATAGCCTAACACCTCTATTAAGTTTTTACATATTTATACCATAAATTGATTAGGGTGTCAAAAGCGTAAGCTTATTAAATCATAAATGTTGCAGTATCAATATTTTAGGACACTAAGCGGGAATCGTCGGTAATTCATTGCCGAGTAGTTCACGCAAAAACAAGGTTTTCGCGTGAACTACATGTCCGTATAGATGGTGCTGAACCTTTACTAATGCGAACCAATATCAATGGAGGAAGTAAGGGAGAAGAACACTCATTTCGCGAAACACTTGGAACAGCCAGCGATGTGGTGTGGCGTGATTCAAGCGGCATTTTCTTTCGAATCTATTTCCTTGCATTGATTTTAAGTATTATTTGTATACTGATGATTGATAAGGCATATCAGCATAGGAAGGGATATCGTTTGTTTTATTCGTTGCTTTCCGCATTATGTTTATGTGCTGCTTTCCTCGTTTCGCTTCGAGTGATTATATAGTTTTGATTTTATATTTTCTTTATAAACGCTAGCGATTACAAAGAAGTTGGTCTTCCTTAATTCCACTTTCCCTTAGACACTCTTCTATCTGAGGGGTAATTTTAGAGACTAAGCTTAGGTATTTTACGTTGCCTAAACTTAATCTCTTTATCTTTTTCCAATATTAAAAACACTATTATTAGGTTTCCAATTGCCACACATTCAGCTCTAAGCGTATACACCATTACATAACGCCAACAACTCCGTCCCCTTGACATCCACCCTTGACATCCACCAACAACTCCGTCCCCTTGACATCCACCCTAACGCCAACAACTCCGTCCCCTTGACATCCCTCGTGTACTATATAAGAGTTATACAGGTCTTACTTGAGATTTCTTAACTTCATAGCCTAGTTTAGTTATCGCATTTTCAATATCCTTTATAGATAACTTTTCGTCATCGAAGTTTACTCTTACTTTACTTGAGTTAAACAGTACCTTTATAG
>DASRMZ010000389.1:0-3003 GCA_035647675.1 Thermoclostridium sp.
GTTAAATATAAAAAACGTATCATATATGAAGCCAATTTTATGGTTCTTTTCTCATCATATTTTATCGTTGTAATATTTATCAACCATTTCTTTCAACGAATTGGCAACAACTATCCTTGAATTGTCTTCATGCTCCCACCTTACAATCTCTGTTGATTTGATTTGACCATCCAGAATTGAATAGGAGTAATAATCGCCACAGCCATTTCCCCCGATAAAAAGTAATTGTAAATGATAAACTAGACTTAACAGATTTTGATAAATAAGATTTTACATGATTTACCTCATATTGTAAAAACACATCGAAATAAATGGGAATTATCACATCAATTCTTCATATCACTAGATTGGTTTTGTGAGTAGTCGATCTAGGAAACTCCCCTCACTTCTACATACGGGGATTTAGAAAATTTATTGAATTAGTAAAGCTAATGCAATTCTCTAGTATAATGTCTTTAGTTATTATACTGAGAGGAGCAATAGAAGTTGACAATAGAAGAAGGATGGAAAATGTATACTGATATACAATCATTAAAGGACGAGGGGCTGAATAAATCCCAGATTGCAAGGAAATTGAAAATTAGCAGACCTACTTTAGACAAATACTATCATATGGATGCAGATACATATGATAAAACATTGGAGGGGATGCAAAAGAGGAGCAAAAAGGCCGATAAATATCATGATGAAATCTTAAATTGGCTTGTTGAATACCCGGATCTATCAGGAGCACAAATATACGATCGGCTAGAGGAGAAGTATGATGAACTTGATTTTTCTGAGGGAACCCTAAGGAATTATGTAAGAGCAATTAGAAAAAAGTATAATATTTTAAAAGAAGCCCTTACCAGGCAGTACGAAGCAATGGAAGATCCGCCAATGGGTAGGCAGGTTCAAGTGGACTTTGGGCAAAAGTGGGTCTTTAAAGAAAATGGCATTAAGATTCAAGTGTACGCTATGTGTTTTGTATTTTCTCATTCCCGCTTTAAATACTGTGAATGGCAGGCTAGGCCCTTTAATACAGCGGATATTATTCAGATACATGAGAATGCCTTTGAATATTTCGGTGGTATGCCAGAGGAGATAGTCTACGATCAAGATAGATTAATACTAGTAAGTGAAAACTATGGTGATTTAATCTATACCCATAAGTTTTCAAGCTATATACAAAGGCGAAAGTTTAAGGTTTATATGTGCAGAGGGGCTGACCCAGAATCAAAGGGTCGCGTTGAAAAAGTTGTAGATTTTGTTAAAAGTAACTTTGCCCATAATCGCGTATTCTACAACCTAGATAAATGGAATGAAGAAACCCTTTCATGGCTAGATAGGAGGGGTAATGGTAAGGAACATGGAACGACAAAGAAAATACCGGCCGAAGCATTTCTAGAAGAGAGAAAATACTTAAGGCCGGTCACAGAAAAATTATTAACAAATTCTACTGGTATTAGTATAACCTACCGCGTTAGAAAAGACAATACCGTCGCCATTCGTGGCAATAGATATTCGGTCCCCATAGGGACTTACCAAGGACCATATACCAATGTAAGGGTCAATAAAATAGACGATGAATACATCATTATCACGCACCTTGAAAACGATGAGGAGCTAGCCCGCCACAAGATTCCATCTGGAAAAGGCCAGCTTCTCAAGAATAATAATCATACCCGGGATAGATCAAAAAGGATTGTAAATCTAATAAAACAGGTTAGCATGATATTCCCCGATAGCCTTGCCGCTGAGGCTTTCTTTGAAGGTATTAGGGTGGATAAGCCACGATATATACGGGATCAGCTACTAGTTATAAAAGGGGCAATAGAAAAGCAAGACTCAAAAATTGTTGGCAAAGCTCTGGACTTTTGCATTAAAAACAGGCTCTATAGTGCTATAGACTTTAGAGATGCAATGGCACATTATGGGAAAGGTCAGCATAGGCAAACGGTATTAGAGGAAGCCCTTAAGGTTGCACCGTTATCTCCAGATAGTTTAGAGCAAATTAAAGCCCAACCTCAAGTGAGGGCCATTAAAGAGTATTCAGATATTTTCAAAAAACAGGAATAGTCATTTATTCCATGAAAGGAGCTTCAATCGTGTCTACTGCTATAGATAGTATTAAAGATATGCTAGGCAATGTCAGGTTACGTCATTCAGCAATTGTATTAGAAGATGTTTTAGAAAATGCCACCGATAAAGACCTATCATATGAAAAGTTCCTAGAGTCCCTACTTAATCAGGAGATCAGATCTAGGGAAGAAAAAAGGCTTGAAAAACTTATGAAACAAGCAAATTTCCCCCAATATCAAACCCTCGATGAATTTGATATATCGGAACAGGACTCTCTAAGCAAAAGGCAACTTAATCAGCTAAAGGAACTTACTTGGATTGAGCAGGGTTTCAATTTAATCCTGCTTGGACCTCCAGGTGTAGGAAAAACCATGCTATCCATTGGATTAGGCATTCATACCATTCAAAACGGCTACAAGGCAGTCTTTACTACGATGAATGACTTAATACACCACCTTAAGACACAAGAGATTGTAAACAGTGCCAGGATTCGTATAAAGCGCATGGTTGATGCCGATTTAGTTATCATTGATGATTTAATGTTTATGGCTATGGAAAAACATGAAGCAAACCTATTTTTTCAATTTATAAACAAGCTTTATGGACAAACTTCAATCATAATTACATCTAATAAAGGACCCGAGGGTTGGGGTGAGCTTTTGGGCGATCCTGCCATTACAACAGCTATTTTAGATAGGATTGTTCATAAATGTGAAGTAGTGCATTTAGCAGGTGACAGTTACAGATTAAAATATAGGACTTCCATATTTGGGAGTAATTAGGTGTAAAATCTTATTGAACAAAATCTGTAAAATACTACTTGACGTTTACAGGTGTATATGTTAAGGCAGTATTCATTCATTATTCTAAGGGTATGTAAGATGGTAAATATAGGTTCATTAGATAAAGTATGTATGGTAGAATGATTATGAGTGTTATATT
>DASRMZ010000390.1:0-4724 GCA_035647675.1 Thermoclostridium sp.
ATCTAATACAACGCCTTAAATTGTGCGATGTTTTTAGTGAGTGGTCAAAGGCTCATGGGTCGCTCATTATCACGTTTCATATGTAGAGTAGGCAGCATGTGCTTCGAAGCATTACCGCTGGCGTCAACAAAAGCACCCGAATCTCCCCCTACTTATTTTGAGATATACATGTGAATAGTAAATTTTCCGTTAGTGCACAGCTATATCTCAAAATATTAATGGAGCGAACCGTAATTAAGTTTTGGGGCAGCACAGTTTGGGAAAATTATACATTGACGGATGCTAATAATTCAGGTATAATTTTAACTGACAATCAAGTAGAAGTACCACTTCTCACCTTGTATCCGGTTGATTTCAGGGTTTAGATCGTAGCAGTAATGCTTTGGTTTATGCAGGTAAAGAAGTGGATTGCCTGCTTTTTTGTATGTACAAATGTTCTAGGGGATAGTACAATAGTTGTTTTTGAATTGTACGCAACCAGAACGGGTTCAAAAGATTATGGAGGTGTTTTTTATTAAGAAAGGTCAGGTACAGGTGAATAATCAAATCAGGGATAAGGAAATCAGATTGATAGAGTTCGACGGAACAATGGTCGGGATTGTATCTGCCAGGGAGGCCCAATTAAAAGCAAATGAACGGGATATGGACCTGGTTAAAATTTCACCGAATGCAAATCCCCCTGTTTGTAAAATTATGGACTATGGTAAATATTTGTATGAAGTATCCAAAAGAGAAAAGGAAGCAAAAAAGAAACAAACCAATATTGCCGTTAAAGAAATAAGGCTTTCGCCAAAAATTGAAGAGCATGATTTTGCGTTTAAGCTAAAAAATGCAACGAAGTTCCTTCAAGACGGTGATAAGGTAAAGGTATCCATAAGGTTTAGAGGTAGGGAAATGCAATACACTTCCAAGGCTTATGAAGTAATCGACAAGTTTGCTGAGCAAGTTAAGGACTATGGGAAAATGGAAAAGAGACCTTCCCTTGAAGGCAGAAATATGTCGGCTATGTTTTCTCCTTTAAAAGAGAAACAATAATAGACTTGTGTGGGTAGTATAAACATTTTAATAGTTAATAACTAACGATGAAGGTGACATAAGGCTTTTACGATGCAACCTAAATATCAGCTGCACAATATGTGGTGGCAAGTGTTCTCGTATTACCACAATGTATAGTACAGTGGCACACAAAATGTGTAACATCGCAAAAACTCAACTAATAAAGGATTTTGCGATGCAGCCTAAATAAATATCAGTTTTATATTAGATGGTGTCAAGCTCATATGGATACCACAGTATATTGTAATGCGGTACGTAAAATATGTAACATCGTAAATAGCTCTAATATAAATAATGGAGGAGGTATTATCCATGCCAAAAATGAAAAGCCACAGTTCTTCAAAGAAAAGATTCAAGATAACTGGTACTGGTAAGGTTAAACGCAACAAAGCCTATAAATCCCATATCCTTACCAAGAAATCAACGAAGCGCAAGAGGAATCTTCGAAAAGCAACAATTGCATCAAGTGCAAATGAAGCAATCATTAAGAAGATGATTCCTTATAAATGATTAAGAAAGAGGTGTGAAAAATGGCACGAGTTAAAGGCACTGTAAAAACCAGGGCTAGACGCAAAAAGACTTTAAAGCTCGCCAAGGGTTACTTTGGTGGAAAAAGCAAATTATATAAAACTTCAAATCAGGCAGTTATGAAATCATTGGTATATGCATACCGTGATAGAAGGCTTAAGAAAAGAGATTTTAGAAGACTTTGGATTACCAGAATTAATGCTGCAGCAAGATTGAACGGTATGTCTTATAGCCGCTTTATGAATGCTTTAAAGAAATCTGGCATTGAATTAAACAGAAAAGTTTTGGCCGATATGGCTGTAAATGATTCTAAAGGTTTTGCGAACCTTGTTGAGAAAGTCAAAATCTAATAATACAAAAAAATGCGGCATATTGCCGCTTTTTTCATTTATATTACAAAGTAAAAAATCTGTACCATTTCATTCTATAAAGGGATATAATCACATTATAGCTTGATTGCTAGTGCTTGTAGATAGCACAAGATTTGTATCGTTCACCCTGTCTTGAGTATATGGATAATGTATTATACAATAAAAGATAGTTAATGAATCTGGTGGGGGAGCTTTATTTGGCAGATATAAATAGTATTAAGGATTTTTTAATATTGATTGGTAACTTTTTAGGTTTAGACGGACTATGGGATACTATTCTTATGCTTGTTGATATAAGTATTATTTCTTATATTGTTTACAAAATCATTCAGTTAGTTCGTGAAACACGTGCAATGCAACTGGTTAAGGGTATTTTAGTAATAGTTATCGGTCTTAAAGCAGCTCAATTAATGGGTCTTAGAACATTGGCATTTATTCTTGAAGGTGCCATATCTCTTTTAGGCTTCTCGCTTATTGTTCTATTTCAGCCTGAGCTTAGACGTGGGCTGGAGAAAATAGGCAACAGTGGTTTTCAAAATTTGTTTTCCATTGATGATAATGAAGAGCAGCTTAGAACCACTTCCACCATTGAAGCTATCGTAAACGTATGCAAACATTTTTCTGAAGAGTATATAGGTGCATTAATTGTAATTGAAAGAAATACTAAGATTGGAGATATTATTAATACTGGAACTCAAATGGATTCACTTATATCTTACGAGATTCTAGCTAATATTTTCATGCCAAACACACCTTTACATGATGGTGCAGTTATTATCCGAGATAACAAAATAAAGGCTGCTGCCTGTTATCTACCATTGACAGAAAACTCCAAGATAAGCCGCGAACTTGGGACAAGACACAGAGCTGCGCTAGGAATTACTGAGGTTTCTGATGCTATATCTATTGTGGTTTCAGAAGAGTCTGGGAAAATATCATATGCTCATAACGGCGGACTTATGCGAAATCTAACGCCAGACACATTAAGAAAGGCATTGTATCGATTTCTTCTTGATAAGAATTCGAATAAAAAGCGCTTCTGGTTTAGAAAGGTGAAAGCCGATGAATAAGAAATTTAAAAATTTAAATAATTTTTTTGAAAAAGATTCTGTTATAAGAGTTTTATCTGTTTTGGTTGGTGTTTTAATTTGGTTTATTGTACTTGACTACCAAAATCCCATGGACGAGCGTACAATTTCTATTCCACTAAGGACTAACACTCAGGTGTTGGATAGTAGTAATATAAAGCTAGTGTCATCTAATATTCCTAGCAATGTTGATGTTATAATAAAGGGTAGGAAGCAGCGCCTTGAAAAGGTTACTGCAAATGATTTTGAAGCATTTCTTGATCTTAGTGAAGTAAATGATACTAATACCACAGAATTGATAATCGATGCCCCCAATTATTCAGGGGAGGAGGATATCATTATCTCTGGTGTTAACCCCAAAATCGTAAAAATAAAGCTTGAAAACATAATTAGAAAAGAATTTCCCATTAATGTTCAGTGGTTAGGTACTCTTCCTGAAGGGTATGAAGCCGTTAATGTTAAGTTAAATCCTAACTCAGTTATTTTGCAGGAGTTGGAAAGTGTTATGAATAGTGTCGGGAAAGTTGTTGTGTCTGTTGATGCTGAGCAACTGCTTAAAGGTGATTCAATAAATAAACGAGTTGAAGTTTATAATACAAACGATAAAATTGTACCATCTCTTGATGGTAGTGTGCAGGCAACAATTGGTTATAATATTTCAAAAACCATACCCGTTTCAACTACTATTGCAGGTGAACCTAAAAAGGACTATTATGTTCAGGATTATACAATTTCACAAAATACTATATCCATAATGGGCAATTATGATTTGTTAAAGGATATCAATACAATAAACGCAGAGCAGCTGAATGTGGACAATGTAGACCAATCCTTTCAAAAAGACCTAGTGCTTTTGATTCCTGAGAACATTCAATTGTACAACAGCCCAGAGGTTGTGACAGTTCAGGTTAATATTCAGAAGTACTCAGATAGAGTCGTCAATATTCCGAAGTCATCCATAACAATTTTTGGTGGTGATGTATCGGGTGAAACGAATTATCGAATTCTAGAAGATGACATAACATTTAGTGTAAAGGGTCCAGTAGAAATATTAGACGCATTAGATATAAAATCTATAAAAGGTTTTGTTGATGTTTCTCTTACAACGGAAGGGGTTCAGCTAGTTGTAGTTAGACTGTCGTTACCATCGGGTATATATATGGACGGTGAGGTTCTTGTTAATGTAGAAACTGAAAAGATTATAATAATACCCACACCTGACCCTGACCATGAACATGAGCCAGGAGCTGAAAACGATACATACATAACCCCTACACCTACTCCCGGTGCGCCGACACCCACTCCCACCATTGCTCCATCTATAACACCAGCACCTGACGAAGACACAAGCAATTAACCATAGTTTCTATTAATGCACAGTTATATCTTAAAATATGAATGAGTGAATAGTAACCTTTATTCAATAGCTTTTTGAATAAATCACACAATATGCTTGTGCACTTCAATTCCTTTGTGTTAAAATAGTTGTCGATATCACACTTTGGAGGTGCATATGGAAACAAGCGAGCTCTTACGAATTATACCTGGTTTGTTGGGCGGGGTTGCAATATTTGTATATGGCATGAATATGCTCAGTGAAGGATTGCAAAAAGCTGCGGGGGATAAACTACGAAATATAATTTCTATTTTGACTAATAACCCTATTATGGGTATTCTAGTT
>DASRMZ010000391.1:0-13600 GCA_035647675.1 Thermoclostridium sp.
TATTTAGTATTACATTTTTTATCTATTTCATACATTACCATATGAAAGAAATTGTACAAAGGTTATTGATTTTTGAGAAGGTTATAAAATTTCTTAACATAACATTCTGCTGTGAACATTTTGTCAGGCTATAAGGATCTAAATTAAATAATTCACCACATTTACTACTTTTTCACCCCTAAGGTAAACCCTCGGGATTCTCTTTCCAATAAGGCAGACAATTTCATAATTTATTGTGCCGCAAAGCCTTGCAATTTCATCAATGGTAATTTCATTATTTCCCTGAACGCCAAAAATTACAGCCTCATCACCTGTTTTTACTTCACTTTTTATGTCTGTAACATCTACCATACACTGATCCATGCATATATTGCCAATAATGGGGGCGTATTCACCATGTATTAGGACCCTGCCTTTATTAGATAAAAGTCTGGAGTAACCATCTGCATACCCTATGGGCAAAGTGGCAATACGGCTATTTCTCTTGGTTACAAATGTTCTACCATAGCTAACAGGTGAGCCTTGTTCAACTTCCTTCACAAGTACTATTTTTGCCTTTAGCTCCATAGCGGGTTTTATGTCAATTAACCTCTTGCTCTCTCCATCTGATGGATATAGACCATAGAGAATAATCCCAGGTCTTACCATGTTTAAATGCAAGTTTGGATACTGCATTATTGCAGCACTATTTGCAACATGCTTTACAGGAATAAATATACCTATCCTGTTAAGCTCTTGTATAATACTTTCAAAGCGTTGGTATTGGGTCATAGTATATCCACGGTCGACCTCATCAGCCGATGAAAAGTGGCTAAATAACCCTTCTATGACAACCCCCGGAAGCTCATTTATTTTAACAACATCCTTCACCGCACTGTAGCCCGGCATAAATCCTACTCTTGTCATGCCAGTGTCGATCTTTATATGTATTTTTGCTTGCTTATTTAGCTTAATAGATGCATCTGATAAAGCCTTAGCAAGATCATGGCTGAAAACCGTTTGAGTGATATTGTAATTAATTATATCCTCAGCCCTTGACGGTTCTGTATAGCTTAAAACAAGTATGGGCACTTTAATACCAAATTCTCTTAGCTGAATTGCCTCATCAAGCATTGATACAGCAAGCCTACTTGCCCCACTTTCAATAAGGGTGGGTACTGTTTCAAATACCCCATGGCCATAGGCATCAGCCTTCACCACTGCCATGGTTTCAGTCATCTTACCAACCCTTGATACAGCTTGCTTGACATTATGCTCTATATTGTCTAAATGGATTTCAGCCCATGCCCTGTTCAATTTACAATTCAAAGGCAATCCCCTCTCTTTAGCTCCCCAACAACTGATGGTATTACGCTACAAAGCTCACTTGCTCTGTAACCTGCCTGACCATTGTTTTTTTGCGCTAGCATTTCACCACATTTGCCATGTATAAATACTCCCATACATGCTGCCATTTCTGTACTCAAACCCTGACCTAAAAATGAACCTATCATGCCAGCAAGAACATCACCCGCTCCGGCAACAGCCAAGCTATGATGACCTGTAGAATTTATATAGTATTTTCCATCCGGGCATGCGATAACTGTCCCTGCACCTTTGAGCACACAAATTACATTCATTTTCTTGCTATATTCAATGGCTTTGTTAACCCTGTCCTTTTGTATGTCCAATATATCACAATTGCAAAGCCGTGCAAATTCACCTGGATGCGGAGTTATCACCGCCGGATTTGTGCGTTTTTGTAATACCTTATGATTTAACACATTCAATGCATCAGCATCTATTATTAAAGGAGTCTGGCAATTTTCCACAAAATCATTAACAAGCTTTTCTATCTTAGGCTTAGTTGATAAACCAGGTCCAATAACAACAGCATCCATGGTTTGTGCTTTGTTTATTAAGAACTTCGTCGCTTTATCGGAAATAGCTCCACCTTTATCTTTTAGTGGAAGGGTAATTGCTTCAGGAATGGTGACAGAGTATATGGAAGCAAAAGACTCGGGGACAGCAAGGTACACAAGACCACTACCTGCCTTAAATGCAGATAACGCACTAAGCACTCCCGCCCCTGTCATACCTTCTGAACCTGTAATTATCAGTACCCTTCCAAAAGTACCTTTATGTCCGTCTTTTGGTCGTCTTACAATGTGTGGATTTATAAAATCATCATCCAATAGCTCACCTAAAGTATTAGCCTTTTCTATAGCTATGGATGGGATGCCAATATCCGCTATAACAATATCACCGGCATATTCCCTACCAGGGAACTGGTACAACCCAACCTTTGGCAATGAAAATGTTACAGTCTTATCTGCCCTTACCGCCACATTGCAAACTTGCCCTGTTTCACCGTTTATCCCTGACGGTATATCTACAGAAATAACTTTTTTACCACTTTCATTTATGGCACGAATAACATCGGCATAAAAATTCGTTATATCACCATGTATTCCCGTTCCAAAAATACCATCAATAATTAGATCGGAACTTTCCACAATATTAATTACATCTTTTAATGAATCCGAGCCTGTACAATAGGTTATATTTGCATTAAGGCTGTTAACAATATTTAAAAATATGCTAGAATCACGTGATACTTCATCGGGCTTTGCGACAGACACCACCGTTACATCATAATGCTCCATCAAATGTCTAGCAACTGCAAAGGCATCTCCACCGTTATTTCCCTTACCGGCTATTATAGCAACCTTTTTAAAATTGTATTTCCTGAGCATGTCCTTTGCTGCCTTTACCACATGTAGCGCTGCATTTTCCATAAGAATCATCCCAGGGATTTTATACTTATTTATTGCTATATCATCTATTTGCTTCATTTGGTTTGGTGTTGGTAGTTTCATAATAGCCCCCTTACCTTTTAGTTAAAAGATATTTAACTAAAGCTCTTAATGAGCATTTTGCGACTTTACATATTTTATGGCTTTACATATTTTATGACTTTACATATTTTACGTACCGCTGAACAATATATTGTAGTATGTATAAAAGCTTGCTAGCGTGTATTATACATCTAATATTTATTAAGCTTACACCACAAATGCCTTTAATTGTGTAAGGGCAATAATAAATATTAATTTATATATATAATTATACTAATGTAATGAAGTTAAATCAATTAGGGCATTTTTTTCTACTACTTGTTTTGCATTACTTATTCAGGGTATGTAATTAACATCCATAAAAATTCAATACTAATGTTATAAGGAGCGTGTTTAAAGATGGTAAAACTATTCAAATGTTCAGTATGTCGATTCGTTTATGAAGGAGAAGAAGCCCCAGATTTCTGCCCAAAATGCGGTGCGCCAAAAGAAAAGTTTGAGGAGCTCACCGAGGAACAAGCAAACAAGATTTATACTTCCGATCGCACAAATGACATTCACATGGAACTCGTAACCCTAAGCATGAGAATTATAGAATTATGCGAAGAAGGCATTGAAATTGACCTTGATCCACCATGTGTTGCACTATTTGAAAAGGCAGTCAAGGAAGCCTGGACAATTAAGCAACGTGCGAAAGCAGAGCTTGAAGGTCATATGACCAGAGGAAAGTTTTAGTTTCATTTGATATAAAGCTGGCATTACCCCGGGGATGGTTCTTTTGTGATAATTAACACAAAAGAACCATCCCCTTTTATTAAAATAAATAGCGGGATCCGCAGCAGCAAACGTAGTTTGTGACCATCCCACTGTGTAAGTTAAATAGCGGGAGATTCGGGTGCTTTTGTTGACGCTAGCGGCAATGCTTCGAAGTTCATACTACCTATCTCATGTATAAACGTGGTAGTGAGCGACCCGTAAGTCTTAGACCTCTCACTTAAATCCATACACAATTTAGGGCGTTGCATTAAATTTAATGCTTTTGCCACCAAGGAAACAAACCACCCGAAGCGGGACCCGCAGCAGCAAACGTAGTTTACAGAAAAATCGTCCCCTTGTATTATTGCTTGATTGTAGTGTACATAAAATATTTGTAGCCAAGGGGTGAAGAATAAAAGCCCTCAAGCTTCTCACTTTTGAGATATAAATCCACATAATAGTAAATTGGACAGATAACCCATTCTTCAAAAAGCAAATCTTCAGCCTCATGCATAAGATTCACACGCTCAGCTCTATCAGACGAGCTTTTTATCTTGTTAATAATTGCATCATATTCTTTACTTGACCATTGAGCATCATTATTTCCACCATCTGTAATCCACATATCAAGAAAAGAAATGGGATCATTATAGTCGGCAATCCACCCGTTACGCGCCATGGAGTATTCACCGTTTTTACGTGTGTTGAGAAATGTGTTCCACTCCTGTGAGGAAAGAGTTACATTTATGCCAATTTCCTTCCACATAGACTGAAGGGCTTCAGCTATAAGCTGGTGACCGCTGCCTTCGTTATATAGATATTCGATGGTGGGAATACCTTCACCATTTGGATAACCAGCATCTAAGAGCAATTTTTTGGCCTGCTCTAAATTAGCTTGGTAATCCCCCTTTGAAGTATCATAATAATCTCCTCCAACATCACGAAATTCTTGTGTAAGCTCAACATCTGATAACCCCGTAGGAACAAAGGCTCCTGCTGGCTGTTGTCCAGCTTTTCCTATATTCGTAACAATATAATCACGGTCAACTGCAAGGACGAGAGCTTTTCGAATCATAGGATTATTTAATGTGGGTTTTTTCACATTAAAGCTAATATAATATGTGCCAAGTTGTCCTTGAATGTAAAATTCAGGTTTGTCTTTCCACGCATCAATTTCATCAGTGGGTAATGAATCCGCAAATAAAATCTCGCCATTTCGAAAAGCCGCAAGAATGGCATTATCATCTGACATGAGCATAAATTTAATAGTTTCAGGTCCGGTAATCTCCGATGCATTCCAGTAATTTGCATTCTTTTTAAAAAGCATGTAGGAGTCGTGCACCCATTCTTGAAGCATATAAGGGCCATTACCTATATATGTTTCGGGCTGTAGCGTCCAAGTGTCAGGCGCTGGTTCGACAATATCCTCTCGCACAGGATAGAATGTGGGAAATGCACACAGTTCAAGGAAATATGGTGTCACTGCAATCAATTTTACCACCACTGTTCTCTCGTCTGGAGCTATCACATTTAGTTTACCTTCACTATAACCTTCAATGGACTCGAACATATAAGCATAGTCTGCAGCTGTTTCATCACTTATAGCTCTGTTCCATGAATAGACAAAGTCATCTGCAGTTAAAGGCTCTCCATCACTCCATTTAAGTCCCTCACGAAGTGTAAAGGTATACGTTAGTTCATCACCACTCACTTTATGAGACTCAGCCTGCCCATATATCGGAGTGCCATCCTCATCAAGGGTCATTAATCCTTCAAAAGCATGAACCAGTATTGTTGCTCCATCTACTGCAGAATTTAACGCAGGATCGATAATATCAGGCTCCGGCCCAACATGTACAGCAAGTTCTGTAGCTGTCGGAGCAGGCGTACCACCATTTGGACCGGGTTGATTATTGGGCTCACAAGAACATAAAAACATGCTCAGCGCCAAAATCATTGATAAAAATAATACACTTTTCTTCAAAATACATACACTCCTTTTCATAAGCTAGTTACCACTTTGGGTAATCCGTTGTATGAATGAATAAATAACTGTCAGTTTTTCCTTTAGTTAATATATCCAATTTTTGCACTCTCCATACAACCCATTGCTATAAAAGAGCATTTTATAACAGAAAAAAAGCCCGCTGTGTAAAATAAATAGCGGGCTCCGCACAAGTAGCAGGAGATTCGGGTGCTTTTGTTGACGACAGTGGCAATGCTTCGAAGGCTTTACTGCCTACCTTTATATAATAGCGACCCGTTACGAAATTTTGTCTAGGTGGTGGCATGCTGCATAATGCCCGCTGGCAACTTCAATAAGCTTTGGCTCCTCCACCTTGCATTGCTCGTTTGCATAACGACAGCGCGTCCTAAACCGGCAGCCGCTTGGTGGATTTAAAGGGCTGGGTACATCCCCCTCCAAAACAATCCTTTTCTTTTTTCTGCTTAAATTAGGATCAGGCACAGGGATAGCCGATATCAGTGACCTTGTATAGGGATGAACGCTGTGAAATACAATTTCATTGCTTTCCGCAAGCTCAACTAATTTCCCCAGATACATAACACCTATCCTTTTACTTATGTGTTTCACAACAGAAATATCATGGGCTATAAACAGGTATGTTAACCCCATTTGCTCCTGCAAATCCTCAAACATATTTACTATTTGGGCCTGTATCGATACATCCAATGCCGATATGGGCTCATCACAAACAATAAATTCTGGATTTACGGCAAGAGCCCTCGCTATTCCTATACGCTGCCTTTGACCACCAGAAAACTCATGAGGGTATCGGTTTGCATGCTCACTGTTTAAGCCAACACGTTCTAGCATATCTATAATAATACCTGTTCTCTCGTTCTTTGAACTTGCAAGCTTATTTATATCTATTGCCTCGCCTACAATATCACCAACTGTCATCCTTGGGTCTAACGATGCATATGGATCCTGAAACACAATTTGCATTTTCTGTCTATAGGGTTTCATATCAACTTTGGTTATGTCTACCCCGTTATAAATAATATTGCCGCCAGTTGGTTCATAAAGTCGAAGTATGGATCTACCGGTGGTTGTCTTTCCACAACCTGATTCTCCAACAAGTCCAAAGGTTTCACCCTTTTCAATATGAAAAGAAATATCGTCTACTGCTTTTATATACTTTTTTCCAAACAAACCATTGCTTACTGGGAAATATTGCTTCAAGTTTTGAACCTCAAGCAATGTATTACTCTTATTTATATTTTTATGATCGTTTAAAGATCTATTATCCTTTCGGTTCACTTTTTAACCCCCTTGCTTCCGCCAAATTCCTCTTTTTGCAACAACCAGCATGCACTTTTATGTGTCTTGCTTATTTTTGTGTAGTCAGGCATTTTTTTCAAACATATTTTCATACATTTACTGCACCGTGGTGCAAAAGGACATCCCACCGGGGGATTAAGCATGTCAACAGGTGTTCCATCAATGGGAATCAACTTTTCATGGCGCTGCGAATCGATATTCGGTATACTGCGTAAGAGCCCTTTTGTATATTCGTGCTTCGGATTGTAAAAAATCTCATCAATTGTCCCGGCTTCTACCACCTTGCCCGCATACATAACCACTATCTTTGTACACATATTTGCAACTATGCCAAGATCATGAGTTATCATAATAATTGACATATTTATTTTTTGTTTTAGTTCCATCATCAGTTCAATAATTTGAGCTTGAATGGTTACATCCAATGCCGTTGTTGGTTCATCTGCAATTAACAGTTTTGGTTCACAAGCCAGGGCTATAGCTATCATAACTCTTTGCCTCATTCCACCAGATAGCTCGTGAGGATACTGCTTAAGCCTTTTTTCAGGATCATTTATACCCACAAGGTTTAAAAGCTCTACAGAGCGTTCATAAGCTTGTTGTTTATCTAAATCAGTGTGAAGATATATTACCTCACGAATTTGATTACCTACGGTATAAACGGGGTTTAGCGAAGTCATCGGATCTTGAAATATTATACTTACTTCTTTGCCCCGTACCTTTCGCATCTGTCTTTCCGACATCTCGTTTATTTTGTGTCCATTAAAATCTATTGTTCCACCAATTATTTTTCCAGGATGTGCGGTAAGTCCTATAATTGAATATGCCGTTACCGACTTTCCGCTTCCACTCTCACCTACAATGCCCAAAACATCTCCCTCTTGCATGCTTATAGAAACATCATTAAGAGCTTTTACCTCCCCTGCGGGCGTAAAGAATGAGAGTTTTAAATTTTTTATATCTAATATTGTATTACTCATCATTTCCCCCCCTAATTCTTTAGTTTAGGATCAAACGCATCTCTCAAGCCATCACCTAAAAGATTAAAAGACAAGATAATAAGGCTTATCATCACAGCAGGCGCCAATAATCTATGGGGATATGATGTAATGCCACCTATTGCCTGTGACGCCAAAGATCCAAGGCTTGGCATGGGCGCTGATACACCCAAACCTAAGAAGCTTAAATAGCTTTCAGTAAATATGGATGAGGGTATCTGCAATGTTGTAGTAACAATCAATGTCCCTATACTATTAGTTAATAAATGATTTTTAATAATTCTTTTATCTGATGCACCTAAAGCCTTGGCTGCTATTACATATTCCTGTTCCTTTAGTGCAAGCACCTGACTTCTTACAATTCTAGCCATTCCAACCCAGTACAAAAGTGAAAAAACTATAAAAATACTTATAAGTCCTACTCCTACAGTGTTTATCCATGCAAAGCCCTGAACATTATCAGCAAGTTTTTGCAATGGAAATTTTAGAGTTACTGAAAGTAGAATAATAATGAGGATATCTGGAATCGTGTAAATAATATCCACAGCTCTCATCATCATCATATCCACCCTACCGCCAAAATAACCTGCGATTGCACCATAGGTAGAACCAATTACAAGTATTATTGCACTGGCAATAATACCAACCAATAAGGAGATTTTACTTCCAACCATTATCCTAATCATTAAATCTCTGCCCAAGCTGTCCGTTCCAATAAAATGTGGAAATACATTTTCTCCAACCTCCATACGAGCTAACTCCTGCTCGGAGTATTCCATAATACCTAAATTCTCGCTTCCTCTAATTTGCTGCTCATAGGTATACGGGTAGAATGAAGGAATAATAAATGCAAATATTAATATGCCTATAATGACAAATAGTGAAATCATCGCCAGCTTGTTTTTCCGTAATCTTCTAAATCCATCCTCCCAAAAGCTCACACTTTCACGCATAATAACCGCACCCTGCTTTTCAGCTTCATCAGCAGGTAAAAAATCCGATACTTGCAACTGTAAACTCATGGAGTTCTTGTTTTCTTTCATTTTTCCGCCACTCCCTCCTATTTCAGCTTTATACGTGGATCAATTATTTTGTACGTTATGTCAACAAGTACATTCATTGCTATAAGCAAAAATGCAAGAAAAATTGTTGTTCCCATTATCAATGGGTAGTCCCTGTCGGTAATTGAACCTATAAACTGATTTCCCAAGCCGGGTATTGTAAATATTTTCTCGACAATAAAACTACCTGTAAGAATGCCTGCCAGCATTGGACCCAAGTATGTTACAACAGGCATAATTGCATTTCGCAAAGCATGTTTAAATAGTGATTTAAACTGTGCAACTCCCTTAGCCTTTGCCGTCCTCATATAGTCCTGTCCTATTACGTCAAGCATGCTTGAACGCATCAATCTTGAAATATATGCAGAGGGATAAAAAGACAATGCCATTACAGGAAGCACATAATGTAATGGAGATGTAAGACCAAACGTTGGCAGAATACGCAGCTTAACACCAAAAAAATACATTAACACCGTAGCCACTACAAAACCCGGTATTGCAATACCCAGCGTTGAAAAAAACATTATCAGCCTATCAAGCAACTTCCCACGATTTAAAGCAGCTATTGAACCCATAGGTATTCCTATGCCTATCGCTAAAATCACAGCACCCAAACCCAGCTTTGCAGAAATAGGAAACCTGGTTTTTATAATATGATTTACATCCTGCCCTCGCATTTTTAGTGACGTACCCAAATCCCCTTTTAGAAGCCTTTTCATATAATTTGCATACTGAATCCCAACTGGTTGATCCAGTCCATATTTTTCTTCTAATGCCTTCAGTGTCTGAGGTGAAGGAGCTTTCTCAGCTAAAAATGGTCCACCGGGAACAAGATACATCAGAAAAAATGTAAATGTTGCGACTAAAAAAAGCGTTATAATAGCCGATATAACTCGTTTTATTATATATCTACTCATTCATGACACCCCTTAATTTATCTATCTTTAAGTCCACTCAACGTAGTGGCTATACCTCAAGTATGCAATAGATTATACTTTATGTTACGTTTTATGTCAATTTAACCAGGTAATATAACCCAATGTAATATCTGTAAGTGCGGTATACATAATGTATGGGTAGGCGTAACTCATATAATAAATAGTGCGATGTAATGATGTGGCGTACATTTACGCGGGTTCCGCTGCTTATATCGTTTGTCATTCTTGGTTGTGTTTACATAAAAAAGTGGGAGATAAGATTTTTTACAAATATCTTATCTCCCACCTGTAAACAATAACCCTAAGCTATCTGGCTTAGAGCATATTTATATTCTTTATTTTCCAGTAACGGACCACAGCCCCAATGCAGGGTTAGAAATATAAAAATATTTTTCACCATTATCTTCACGGTAGCCATCGATGATGCCTTCAGGTTTGTACATTTTTACTGCTTCATCGTAGGGCATATACTTAAAGCCTACCCCTTCCACTTCTTCACGTGTTAAGTGTTTTACTGCGTAAGTAATGGTAAATCTACCATCACTTGAACCGTGTATTAAGTGAGCTGCAGCAGATGGATTTTCTTGAAGATCAGCATTGTCATTATATTTTTCTAATGTGTACTCTCTTCCTTTATATCCATATTTTCTGATTAGCTTATCTATATCATCATCTTCGCCAAACTTCCTTACATCAGGCGCTAGAATAATAAGCTCTCCACCATCAGCCATTGCCATGCGTGTACGATAAATGGCTTTGTTCCCCAGCCATGTGCTCTTAAACTCCCTTGGGTCAAGATATACAACAGCTTTTTGAATGGGTTTATCCAACCAAATTAAATTCTTTTCACGGCTAAGTTCAACTGCTTCTTCGAATATTCTTCTGGTATTACCTGCATATACACCCTCGTATTTCACAATATCTTGGGAAGCTGTAGTTACAGTTAATATATATACCAGTGGAAGCTTGTTTAGGAAATGCTCTTGGGCATAGTCAAAAACTTTTCTGACTGGAGAATAATCCTTACCCATTACACGTTCCATGCCAAAAACTGCCCCTAACATATGGCTTTGATTGATTGTATCTTTACCACCACAACCTACCAATACATTCTTCGAGTAATTAGCCATTCCTACAACCTCGTGAGGTACAACTTGACCTATTGAAATAATAAGATCATATGAAGGATCAAGAATACGTTTGTTTATTTCTATGGTCATCGGGTCGGTAATGAGCCCCTCCGATACTTCAGAAACAAAGCTTGCTGGAACCTCTCCAATTTTAACTACATCTTCTCTCCAGCGATGAGGAATTATATCTTCGATAGATACAACGCCCTCAAAAAACACATCAACCTGTTCCTTTGACATAGGTTCGTGGGTGCCTAATGCAGGCATGATGTCCACTTGAACGCTGTCACTCAACTTTGAATACAGCATGGCTGTTATCTTACCCGCTCCCGAATGCATCCGTGTAAAATCGGGAGGGAGTAGTAGAATTTTTTTCAATGGCTTTGCTTCATGTGCTTTAATAACTTCATCAATTATTGCTTGAAGTTCTCCATTTGTAATTCCATTATCAGTATTTGAAACTTTAATTATATCTTTCATTATAAACCCTTCCTTATTAGCTAATTCGCAAAGATTAAACCTTGCGAATTAGCCTATTTTACCCGTAAAAGGGGTTCTACGTTAAGCTGGGCTATACGGTATATGTTGATGCTGATGTGTCTCCACCTTCACCAGTCCAATTAGTATGGAACCACTCACCTCTTGGCTTGTCAATCCTTTCATAGGTATGAGCACCAAAGTAATCGCGTTGAGCCTGTAGAAGGTTAGCAGGCAATCTTGCACTTCTGTAACCATCAAAGTAGCACAATGCCGAGGTGAACGCAGGTACAGGAACACCATATGTTAGTGCAGTAGCCGAAACTCTTCTCCAGCTTGCCTGAGCTTTTTCGACTCTTTCTTTAAAGAATGGATCCAACAGCAGATTTGTAAGCTCGGGGTTATTATCGTAAGCTTCCTTAATCTTGCCAAGGAATGTTGATCGGATAATACAACCACCACGCCACATTAAAGCGATACCACCATAGTTAAGATTCCAACCATAGGTTTGTGCTGCTGATCTAAGCAATGTATAGCCTTGTGCATAGGATACTATTTTTGAAGCGTAAAGAGCATTGCGTATATCTTCAATCATTTCCTTCTTGTCACCTGTAAACTTAATATCAGGACCTGAAAGTACTTTTGAAGCAGCTACTCTTTCTTCCCTTATAGATGACAGACAACGTGAGAATACAGCCTCGCCAATCAATGTAAGGGGTATACCTTCATCAAGGGCCGAAATGGCAGTCCATTTACCTGTCCCCTTTTGTCCAGCCGCATCGAGGATCTTCTCAACTATAGGCTCGCCATCTTCATCCTTGAAAGCAAGAATATCGCGGGTAATTTCAATAAGATAGCTGTCTAGTTCACCCTTATTCCATTCTTTGAAGACTTCGTGCATTTCATCGGCTGACATGCCAAGCAAGTCCTTCATCATATGATATGCTTCACAAATCAACTGCATATCACCGTATTCAATTCCATTATGCACCATCTTTACAAAATGCCCTGCTCCATTTTCACCAACCCAATCACAGCATGGTGAGCCATCTTCAACCTTTGCACTGATGGATTGAAAAATAGATTTAACATGAGGCCATGCTTCGTTAGAGCCTCCAGGCATTAGACTTGGACCTTTAAGAGCCCCTTCTTCTCCACCTGAAACTCCAGTACCAATGTACAATAAACCTTTTTCTTCTACATACTTTGTGCGGCGTATGGTATCAGGAAAATGCGAATTACCACCGTCAATAATGATGTCACCCTTGTCAAGGTGAGGAATCAACAGGTCAATAAAATCATCAACGGGTTTTCCAGCCTTAACCATCAGCATTATTTTTCTTGGTTTTTTTAAAGAGTTAACCATTTCCTCTACTGAGTAGGTACCAATAATATTTTTACCTTTAGCCCTTCCCTCTATGAAAGCGCTTACTTTTTTGGTAGTGCGATTAAACACAGATACTGTAAAGCCCTTGCTTTCCATGTTCATAACTAGGTTTTCACCCATTACCGCAAGTCCTATTAAGCCTATATCAGCTTTGCCCATAAAAATCCCTCCTAGTAAATTTATAATATCCTCATGGTTTCAAATCATTAGTCAAAACCTTTTGTTTGACGATATTTGTACTGCTTCCTTTAGTAGTTAAATAAAATTACCTTCTAACACGTGCATTACCACTCCATATGCTCCATACCTGTTCTTCATCTGCTGGCTGTGCATAGTCAGTAAGGAAAGTTGTTGCCATAGCACCTGTCGCCCAAGCGAACTGTACCCATTTTTCAGGCTCCCAGCCTTTAAGGATTGAATATAGCAAGCCACCAACAAAACCATCTCCGCCACCTATACGATCAAGTACAGTGATTTCACGAGGTTGGGCTACGTGCCAGTTGTCACCCTCAAGCAAAATTGCACCCCATAAATGTTTGTTTACGTCTACCACTTCGCGAAGTGTATTTGCAAAAACAGAAACATTAGGATAAGCAGCTTTAACGCGGGAGATCATTTCTTTAAAGCTGTCAATTAGAGCAACGTCTTTTCCGCCAGCTTCAGGACCCTTAACACCAAGACACAATTGATAGTCTTCTTCATTACCAATAAG
>DASRMZ010000392.1:0-5695 GCA_035647675.1 Thermoclostridium sp.
CTGGCTGGCGGCTCCATTGTTAAAAAGTATAAAGACTTTTTTTCTTTGGCAAGAATTAATGTATACTAAAATAATTTTAATAAGGAGTATTAAAATCAATGAGAGATATCGAAATAAAAGAGAATATACTATTTCAGATAGACATGTGCTGGCAACTTTATCTTTATCACACAGAGAATCTAAAGGAGACAGAGGCACTTTGGACATTCAGTCCCATGGGTCTGCAGATACGAAGGCAAGACGATGGATGGAGTATAGATTGGCCTGAAATCGAAAGTTACGAGATTGGACCGTCCAGTATTGCATGGATTATGTGGCATATTATATATTGGTGGCGCACTACGTTAGATTACAATTTTGGAGATGGTACCTTGAAAAAGGAAGACATTACTTGGCCTGGAAGTGTTGAAAAAGCAAAAGAAGAAATAAAAACTCTTCATGATAAATGGGTTGAAAAATTAATCAATATGTCGGATGCAGAATATCAATCACAGCAGTATGCAAAATGGCCACTTGAGGGTAGAAGCTTTGCTGATACTGCATTATGGTTAAATGGAGAATTGATGAAAAATGTAGCCGAAATAGGTTATGGACGATTTCTATATGCAGCTTGTAAAAAATAGAGATAGCGATAAATACGAGAATAATTTTTTTAAAGAAGGAGACTACCAATGAATAGTATAATAGAAAACATATTAACAAGAAGAAGCATACGAACTTTTAGAGAGACTCAGCTATCGGAGGAGGATTTAAATACCATTCTAACAGCGGGAAGCTATGCGCCTAACGGGATGGGAACACAGAGCTGGAAGTTTACAGCCATTCAAAAAACCAGTGTACTTGCAAAAGTGAATGAGGCTATTCGCCTAACCCTTATATCTATACCTGTTGTAGCAGAAACGCATCCTTATGTTGTGAGCCTTGTTGAAAAAGCGAAAGACGAGAGTTCAAATTTCCTGTATCATGCCCCCACCTTTATTATTGTTTCTAACTTAAAGGACAACGGAAACTCTATGCCGGATTCAGCATTAGCCATCGGGAATATGATGCTGGCAGCACACTCACTCGGTATTGGTTCCTGCTGGCTAAATCAGCTGCCAGGACTCACACACATGCCCTTAATCCGTGAGCTTTTGTCAGATCTTGATGTTCCCGTAAATCATATTGTTTACGGATCTGTCGTTATGGGTTATGCTGCAGAGGAGCCGAAACAGGCTGCCCCTCGTAAAAATGTCGTAAATATTATTCGTTGAGAACGAGATTGGAGGTTTAATATTGTTTATACGAGTAGTTCCGTATGACCCCTTTTGGGAAGTAGAGTATGAAAATGAATCACAGAAGATAAGTGGTATTTTGAAGGACGTATTGGTGGATATTTACCATATTGGCAGTACAGCAGTTAAAGGGTTACATGCTAAATCAATCATTGATATAATGCCCGTAGTGACAAATATTAGTTTAGTTGATAAGTATAATGAGGAATTTGTAGCCATTGGATATGAGTGTATGGGTGAGTTTGGTATTGAAGGACGGAGATATTTCCGCAAGGGTGGCGATAATAGAACACACCAGATTCATATTTTTGAGCAAAGCAATCACAAAGATATTAATAGGCATATAGCAGTAAGGGATTTTCTGCGTACACATCCTGACATCGCTTTAGAGTATGGTGAATTAAAGATGGAGCTGGCTAATCGATTCCCGGAGGATATTGAAGGCTACTGCGCTGGTAAGGATGCATTTGTAAAGCAACTAGAAAAGGATGCTTTGCGATGGTGGCAAACTGTCTGTTAGGAGGTTATTCTCAAAGGATTGCAAGAAGCAGTTGAGGATAATCCGTATAACTAACTATTACATATCATGCTGATTCGTATTGGTAGAATAACACGAATTAACAAAGGATATATTTGTAGTAGCAAGTGTATTTGTTTTATATTCTATGAACCTATTTGATTTACATAATTCTATGTGGTATAATGGACTTGCTTATAATATAGATGCTTGGATAGCAGGAGGTTGCAAGATGATGATGGCAGTTAAATTAGCCTTCTAAAATTAAAGAATAAAATTTTAGGAGGCTAATTTATGAAATTTAATTTGATAGATATTGAGGATTGGAATAGAAAGCCATACTTTGAGCATTATTTAAATGCGGTTAGGTGCACTTACAGTATGACTGCAAATATAGAGATAACTGGTTTACTGCGTGAAATTAAACTTAAGGGCCTGAAACTGTACCCTACGCTTATTTATATCATCACAACTGTGGTTAACCGTCACAAGGAGTTCCGCACCTGTTTTGATCAAAAAGGTAAGTTAGGATACTGGGATAGTATGAACCCAAGTTATACTGTCTTTCATAAGGATAACGAAACTTTTTCAAGTATTTGGACAGAGTATGACGAGAACTTCCCACGTTTTTACTATAATTACCTTGAGGATATTAGAAACTATAGCGACGTTTTGAATTTCATGCCTAAGACAGGTGAACCTGCTAATACAATTAATGTGTCCAGCATTCCTTGGGTGAATTTTACCGGATTCAACCTGAATATATACAATGATGCAACATATCTAATCCCTATTTTTACTTTGGGTAAGTATTTTCAGCAGGATAATAAAATTTTATTACCTATGTCTGTACAGGTGCATCATGCGGTTTGCGACGGTTACCATACAAGCAGATTTTTTAATGAGGCACAGGAATTAGCGTCAAATTATGAGACATGGTTAGGAGAAAAATAATATAAAAATTGCTTGTGCTTGGGAGCTATAAACAAAGATCGAAAAAGTTGTGAAGCTCGTGAGGAAGCAAAGCGACCGAAGAAGCAGATGTTCCACCTATGCAAGGACTTCCCGAGAAGACGAGTGACAGCGAAGACCGATTGGAAGGAGTCTGAGCTTAGTGGAGTAATATATTCCTTATAAAAATCATTTCAAAGGATTAGAGAAATCTAATCCTTTTTCTTTGTATTTTTATACCAAAGCATATGAATTTACTGGCCGGGGTCAAATTGCAGGAATTGGAGAGGGCTGTTATGACAATTACGAATTTAATTTTTCATTTTGGTGATATTTATCCTGCATTAGTTTGGGTTGATGAAACTGCAGTTCTAGTTTACTCAGGATATCCTGGTCAACTTACTCAAATATAGAAAGCGATAAAAAAGGTAGGAATCCCATTTGATAAAATCAGTAGGATTATTCTTACCCACTAATTGCCGGTGATATGCTTTGAGTTGCGGATGGGTATCTTGTTCCTTCTCCTGAGCAGATTAATTTCGATCATAATATGTATCATCATTTTAATTAGTGGATATGTTCCCTAAAACCTTAAAACCGTTGATATGTTCCCTCATACCTCAAAAACGCTAAAAAACGGTTGACCTGTTTCCACTTACGTATGGTATCAAAATTTCGGAGGTAGACATCATTTGGGGCAACTCGGGCCACGTTGAGACGTGTGTTTTATTGTCCCACAAAAGTGCAGACGATTTTATCAGTGTAAAAATGGAGTACGCAGACGACCGAAAAATCCAGCCAGATCGTATCACCTACAGGCTTATTCAGGAGTATATCGAAGAAAAGTACGGCTTCAAAGTTCACACTGCAAACATTGCAGAGGTCAAAAGAAACTTAGGCCTGCCGATGTACGACGCACCAAACGCAGTTGAAGAACTAAAACGCCCATATAAACCAGCACCAGAATATAAAGTAGAAGCTATTAAAGACGCATTAAGGCACTTCAAGGTCATAGATTAAAGTAAAGTACCCTTTCAGCAGATCATTACTGTTGAGAGGGTCTTGCTTTTTCAGAAGCCGGCCAATGTAAGGATAGCCCTACAAGATTGCGGGTCTTTCTCTTCGAGCCATGTTTCCAGATTGCTTATAGCGATATCCTTTTGAATATGGATGCTCTCTTCAAATCGATATTCGATTGCACATGTAAGGATATCAACAGGTTCATCAAGAACCTTACCGCCAAGAACTGGGTATTCGTCAATTACAATCCAGTCAGGTGGGAGACCATCAAAGAGAGCCTGCGGATACAATTCCCTAAAGTGAATCTCAATTTCCATAGCTTCGATCTCACCTTGTTCTTTATCTGGGTAACAAGTGGCATAAGATACATCGAAGCCTCTAGTGAGCAGCATCTGAACGACATTGATGAGTTCAATATCAACAGGAATGGTCTTATCGGCGCATTTACAACAAGGCTTCGACCAAATTTCACTGTATAGCTCTAAACATCGTGGACACATCGTCATCATACAATCACTTCCTTCACCAGTTTATAGAAAGTAGTTCTTTTAAGATTAAGTGCCTGCATAGTTGCAGTTGCAGTTTGCTCGCCAGTGCGGTGATATTTACCGCCGGGTACACTGGAATAACCGAGGTTACAAGTCTATTGTTTGGAGATGCGTCAGCCGTTTGGAGGAAAAAGGATCTGAATGTACTGCCCCTACCATAAACGAGGAAACATTGCAGACAGCAGTGGTCAAGGCTATTAACGAACTTTTGGCTAACAAAGAACCCTTCCTCCAGGCGTTGCAGAAAAACATAGCTACTATACTTAATGAAGAAAATGATAATGCCACCAATGATATTGATAGCAAATTGGAAGAATTACAACAACAGCTTCTTATCCAAGCAAAATCCAAGAATGACTATGAAGATGTGGCTGATGAAATCTACCACCTTCGAGAATTGAAGCAAAATGCACTTGTTGAAAATGCAGAGCGTGAAGGAAAAAGGCAACGAATCGCTGAAATGACTGATTTCTTTAATGAACAATCCTGTGAGTTAGAGGAATATGATGAGCAGTTAGTAAGGAGGCTTATAGAAAAAGTTACGGTATTTCATGATAAGTTCGCCGTTGAATTCAAATCAGGAGTCGAGATTGATGTAGAAGGGTAATCTTTAGAAAGAGAACAGAAGAATTATATTGGATTTTTAAAGATAATATGATATAATAAAACGACTTGGAGGTGGAAGAATGTATAACTTTTCTTGCTAATTATATGATGCATAATAAGATATTTAAAGAAACGGCTATAGAACCGTTTGTTTTGTTATGCAAATTGCAAGAAAGTTAAGTATTCTACACTCAATAATACATTACAGTAACCTTATGTTATGTATAACAAAAGGTAATAATAGTATTTGTTTTTGAGCCGTAAGAATTTACTTTCTTGCGGCTTTTAATATTTGTAAAAGAAAGGAAGATAAACGTGATAGACAATGATACTATGTCATTCATGACAAAATCCTTGCAGAGTTGGATAACATTATAGAGTAATTAATGCCGAAAACCGACTTTGCTTATAAAATTTTTATAATGTAAAGGAGGAAGAAATATATGTCCTTAATAAATGTTTCAAATCTAACTTTTTCATATGAAGGAAGTTATGACAATATTTTTGAAAATGTAAGTTTTCAGATAGATACAGATTGGAAACTCGGTTTTATTGGAAGAAACGGACGCGGTAAAACTACTTTCTTAAATTTACTGCTTGGCAAATATGCGTATTCCGGCAATATAAGTTCTACAGTTAAGTTTGAGTATTTTCCTTATGATGTGGAAGATAAGAGTCTATATACAATTGAAGTAATGAAGAGTATTTGTACGGAATGTATGGATTGGGAGATTTTTCGTGAAATATCATTGCTTGATGTTCAAGAAGATGCTTTATAT